>NZ_JBKQOT010000239.1:0-9285 GCF_052145395.1 Roseiarcus sp. | reverse complement strand
GCCCCTGGGTGCTGCGCGAGGCCTATTGCCGGGCGGTTCTGGCTCACGCGATGCGGATTAACCTCGACGGGTCGGAGAGCGAACTGACCGTTGACAACGAGGCGCGCGCGATGGCGACGGCCCGTCTTGCGCTGATCGCCGCCCGCAAGGCGCAAGAGCCCGAGCGCAAGGCGCGCGCCGCCGCAGCTAAACCGCCGCCGCCGGCCCCCCTGCCCGAGCCCGAGCATGCGCCGCCGGTCGCGCCAGAGCCCGCCCCGGAGCCGCCGAGGGCGCGGAAGATCCTCACCCTCGGCGCGTCCGCAAAGGAGACCTTGCTCAAGCGAGGGCTCGGGACGACGGAAGTCGTGACCACCATTCAGCGCCGGGCGCGATGAGAGCGCCGCCGTAGGCGACAAGCCTTATGTCTACATGCCGATGTAGACATAAAACTGGGGTGGACTGTGCGATGAGTGGCCGGAGGTTCCGCCAGGCGGCCCGCTGAGCCGCCTTGAGCCTTCGCCCGGCCTCCGGGGCCGCCTGGCGGCGGAGAAAGTGCGCCAGCGGGCCGCCTGGGGCCGGCAAGCGGCAAGCTCCAATCACCGCGACGTGAGTTTCGTGAGCTCCTTTGGATCGAACCCGCGGTGCGGCATCGGCTCCCCAGCTACCCGCCCCGGCCCACGAAGGCAGACCACCCACCATGTTTGGTCAATGCAGGTGCTCACCATAAAAACCTCATCCGGCGCATCGGGCGTGGTCGCTTCCGCTGGAACCAATGCGTCGGCAACGAGGAAATGATTGGTCAGCTGCAGATCGTCTTCCTCAAGGACGAGGACCGTTCGCGCGCCCGAATCCCGCTTCCACTTGGCGAGCTTCGGAGACTTGCACTCACTCGCTGTCTTGAGACGCGCCGCGCGCTGTTGTTCGAGATTGGCAGGGGCAACTCCTTTCATCGTGAACCGACCGCACAGGGGACTGCCGCTTGGGAAATAGGGCCCTTCAAGCGAGGCCCTATGCAGAGAAAAACGGAACGGAACACCATCGGCGGACTCACCCAGAGGCAGGTTGCGGTACCGCCAGTCAAGCGGGGCGACCGGAACGCACGCCGCGTTCGCCTCGATCCATTTGATGAGGGCGTCTTGCACCTTTCCGACTTTGCGCCCGGTCAACCCTGCGGGCGCGCCGACGGGAACGATAAGTTCCCACCACTCCCGATCTGATCGATGATCGAAACGCTCGATGATCGGGGCGAAGAGGCTCCGGCTTCGGACCTCCAACTCGATTTGGTTGGGGAAGGGCTGGATGCTCGTGTGCTCGAAGGCATAGAGCGTTTGGCCAATCGTGCAAACGTAGTCGACTCTCCGCTGCTCGTCCGGATCATTCAGTTCGTCGGGCGACCGGCCATCGTTCTTGCGAGGCGCATGATCGCGCGCTTCGATGAACCGGAGAACGGCATCGAGCGCCTTGCCCTCATTGTACCTGTCAGCCATCGAATCCGCCCTCCCGCCCCGACAGCCGCAGGATGACGTCGGAGCTTCACCCGACCGCCGACGGCGTCGAAGTGTGCGAGCACTATCTGTCACGCACTGACGCCTTGGCTGTCATCATGTATGTCCGACACCTTATCGCGATGGTGGCGCCCGCCGGCGACGAGGGCGCCCTGATGGCGTACGAGGCGGCGATCGAAGGCGCTCGGCTGCGCGCATGATCTCGACTGGGAAGACCGCGGGCGAAGGGTGACGCGGGAGATGACGCCCGGCCGATCCTCAAGGAGACGAACCAACCATGCTCCCGATCACTGATGAGCAGGCGAAGCTTGGTTCGGGTATTTTCACGCCCGTCGGTCATGATGTTGAGTTGTGCAGCCCCACCAGAGCGGATTGTCTCGCGTTCTCTGCCGGTTACGGCATGTCGTCGCCGTCACTTTGCACCGAGAGTGAAGCAGACCCCAATTAAGTGCCAACCGACAGCTGGAATTGACCTTCGGACGCTGGCGATCGGGCATCGAACAGAATAGCGGTCACAGTCACCAGCCTGTAGTGAAGACCTCGTCGTCTAACGCCATGATTTTGTGGGGCGACCCCTTCAAAACTGGCTGCGCTGGGCTTGGCCTCGACCCTGAGCACGGCAGGTTTCGGCCCCGCCAGCGCGTCAGCCAGATGAGTGCCCCCCCCCCGCACTCGGCGGCTCGCGAGATTCCCAACCAATCACGAAAATGTGATATTGCACTGCACAATAAATATTGCGATGCACAATCACACCCGCCATATAGGCCTCCGTCCCAGGGTCATTGGAACTGGGTCCCATAGATCAACCGGAGAATGGAGTGCAATATGAGCGCGGACACGCATGACGAAAGCAAATCGGGGGCGTTTGAGGCCCTTGCGCCAGTCGCTGGCGCCCTAGAGGGCGTTCTCAGCGTCGAGGCTCCCAAGGCGCGCGACTTTGTGAAGCGGATAGGCGAGGTCGGCGAGAAGTGGGCGGCCGAGGGAAATGCGGCTCTGGAAAAGGCGAGCACGAATGCGGACAACGCCGTCCTCGGGGCCTATCGCGACATCGCGAAGGCGCGCTGCGCCATCCGGGCGGCGGCGTTCCAGGAAGCCGAGGCGTGGTTCGCCGGGCTCGGCAAGCTCTCGTCAGCGACGTCGGTGACCGAAGCGGTCCACGTTCAAGCGGACTTCCTCCGCGCCCGCAGCGAAGCCGCTGGAAACCGAATCAAGGCGATTGCGGACTACGTGGACGTGAAGGCCTCGGAGTGGAGAAAGCCCGCGCCGGTTAAGGCCTTTCCGAAACCGGAAAAAGCCAAGGCCGCCTGATCGATCGAAATCCTGGCGCAAGCGAAGGCTCGCTTCCGCGAGCCTTTTTCGCCATCGTCGGCCTCGTCGCCGAGCGGCGGCGCCCGAAGGGACGCGGATTTCATGGTCGCAAACGGAAGCCCAAGGCTGCCTCGCACTTCCAGCGATGCCAATGCATGGCCGATTGAGGCGCATCAAGACGATCGCTGCTTGCGGTGCTTTGCGGATCCTTGGCTCTACTCGTCGTCGCCCGCGCCATAAAGATCGGGCATCCTGCGTTCGGCTTTGTGGCCGCCTTCGCCGAAGTGGCGGCGATTTGCGGGCTCGCGGATTGGTGCGCGGTCGTCGCCTTGTTTTGTCGGCGGCTTGGGCTGCCGATTCCGCACACCGCGACCATCCCCGACAATCACCATCGCATTCCCGACAAGCTCGGAGAGTTCATCGAGGAGCATTTTCTCGACGCGCGCCAGTCGAAGCGAAGCTCAATGAGACCGATTTCGCTTCGTTATTCAGCGACTGGCTCGACGATCCAAAGCACAGTGCGGATCCCGGGCGCGTCATGCGGAATCTCCTGCCCGAGGGGATCGAGGCGGCCGAGAGCTCCGGGTTGAAGACCTTTCTCGCCCGTCGCGCGCAACGCCGAGCTCCAATCGATCGACTTGAAGCCAGCTCGCTGCGGGCGTGTTGCGCACGTTCGATCCTCACCAGCCCCGAGCATCCTGTTCGCGGCGAGCGCAGGGGGAGAGGCCCCTGCGCTCCAACATCGGCTCGCACAGCTGTTGCGGGAGGTGGGGGCCCAACTCGCCGCAGATCCCGAAATGCTGGCCGAGATCAATCGAGGATGCGTCATGGCGGCGAGCAGGTTCATCGCCGAGCATAAGAGCGGAGTGTCGACCTTCTAAATTAGCCGATCAGGTAAAGTCGTGAGCCATGGGCGAGCTGATCAACCTGATCGAGATCAACGCCGGCAAGGACCCGCAGTACTCGCTTCAACGGCGCCTTGATTGGCGGCCTGGCCGGCCTCTTGCTTCATTTCGGGCAATTGCTGCTGCGCATCGGCTAGCGGGTCCATTCGCGTGGGAGCTCGGTGGCTTCAATCGGCGCGCGAGACCAGGATCTTCGGCGAGAGCGGGCGGCGGCCGGAGCGGAACGCGCTTGGCGACTTCCCGTCCACCTGCAGGCGAGACTCACTTTGGCTGTTTCGGACCTTGAGCAAATTCGCAATGGGACAATAGTGTGGTAAGGTTGGCGCCGCTTCGCAGAACCCGTGGTCGAGCGCCAGGATCAGGAACGGCTCGGCCGACGAGCTGATGTCGAAGGGAGGAAGGCCGTGGCGATGCAGGGCGCTTCCGCGCGGAAGGCCGAGACTGCCCTGCGCCCGGCCGTCGCCGGAGATTCTTACCGCGTCGCCGAGCTGCTGGACGGGAAGGAACGCGCCGTGGTGCGCCGGGTGCGGGACTTCATGGAGATCGAGGTCGCGCCGGTCATCGAGGACTATTGGGCGCGCGACAGATTCTCGTTCGAGATCATTCCGGGCGGGCCCGCGAGATAGCTGGAATTGCGGCGAGGAGGTTTAAGTGGGCGAGTTTACGATTTCTCAGCTCAGTGAGCGCATCGGCCAGGAGCTCGGCGTATCGGACTGGGTCACGATCGACCAATCCCGCATCGATGCCTTCGCCGCATGCACCGGGGATGATCAATGGATCCATGTCGACGTCGAGCGGGCCAAGCGCGAAAGCCCGTACGGCGGGCCGGTCGCGCATGGCTATTTGATGCTCGCCATGATCGCGCCTCTCAGCCTCGAGATCGGCGTTCTCCCCAAGGACGCGGCGGCCGGCCTCAACTACGGCGTCGACAAGGCGCGCTTTCTCGCTCCCGTGCCGGCCGGCGCCCGGGTGCGCCTGCGCGTCGTCCTCACCGGCGTCGAGCCGAAGGACGGCGGACAGGCGATCATGAAGGCCAAAAGCACGTTGGAGGTCGAGGGATCGGACAAGCCCGCCGTGGTCGCCGAGACCTTGGCGTTCCTCATTCCGGCCAAAGGGACTCAGAAGTCATGAGCAACCAGAACCCCTCCGAGGCGCAGAAGACGGACAGCATGTCCGAGCGAGCCTCACGCGATACTTTGGCGCTCAACCCCCTCGTCGCCTTTCGCGGCAAGGATCTGCTCGACAGCGCCGGGACTTTCTTCAAGGGGATGATCAACGAACCGCTGGTCGCGGCCGACGAATGGTTGTCGTTCATCGGCGAATTGACCGGGATCGCGAGCGGCAAGTCCGAACGCGCGCCTCAATCCGGCGACAAGAGATTCGGAGACCCGGCCTGGAAGACGAGCCCGCTGCACAGCGGGCTGCTCAAAGCCTATCTCGCTTGGGGCGAGGCGCTTGACGATTTCGTCGGCAAGACGAGCCTGAGCGACGCCGACAAGGAGCGAGCCCATCTTTTTACGACGATTCTGGTCGACGCCCTGGCGCCGACCAACAGCCTCCTCGCCAACCCCGCCGCTGCGAAAAGGCTGATCGATTCAGGCGGCCAGAGCCTGCTTAGCGGGCTGAAGAATTATCTCGAGGACCTGGTCAAGAGCGGCGGGATGCCCTCGCAGGTCGACATGTCCGCTTTCAAGGTCGGCGAGAATCTCGCCAACACACCGGGTGCCGTGGTGTTTCGCAACGACGTCATCGAGCTCATTCAATATGCGCCGATGACGCCCAAAGTCTGGAGGCGGCCCCTTGTGATGGCGCCGCCGCAGATCAACAAGTTCTATGCGATGGATTTGTCGCCCGACAAGAGCATCGTCAGGTTCATGCTCGAAAGCGGCATACAGACCTTCTGCGTCAGCTGGCGCAACCCGACCGCCGCCAACCGCGATTGGGGGCTCGACACCTATGTCGCGGCGCTCGACGAGGCCGTCGACGCGGTTCGCGAGATCGCCGGCGTCGACGAAGTCTCGATGTTGGGAACGTGCTCTGGCGGAATCACCTCCGCGGCTTACCTGGCGACGCTTGGTTTGGCGAAAATCAAGAACCTGGCTCTCTTCGTCTGCCTGCTCGACACGGGAGGCGCCGACGAAAGCGCATTTGGTTCGCTGATCACCCCCGAAACGATGAGGGCGGCCAAAGAGGCCTCGCGATTGCGCGGCGTTCTCGATGGGCAGGATCTGGCCCGCATGTTCGCCTGGATGCGGCCGAACGACCTGATCTGGAACTACTGGGTCAACAACTACCTGCTCGGCAACGCGCCGCCGGCCTTCGACATCCTCTACTGGAACGCCGATACGACCCGGCTGCCGGCCCGTCTCCACGGCGACTTTATCGACCTTTATTTCACTAATCCCTTCGTCAAGGCCGGCAAGCTCACCCTGAACGGACAGACTGTCGACATGGGTCGCGCAAGGGGCAAGGTCGACGCCTATGTCGTGGCCGGCCTCACCGATCACATCACGCCCTGGAAAGCGGTCTTCAAGACCGCGCGTATTCTCGGGGACAACGCGACCTTCGTGCTCTCGAACAGCGGGCACTTGCAGAGCCTTCTCAATCCGCCGACCAACAAGAAGGCGTCCTATATGATCGGCCCCGCAAGCGCGGCCGACCCGGACGCCTTCCAGTCGCGCGCGGAGAAGCGGCAAGGCAGCTGGTGGCTCGATTGGCGCGACTGGCTCGCCGGTCGTTCGGGCGATGAGATCGAGGCGCCGAAATCGGCGGGCGACGAGCGTCATCCCGTTCTCATGCCGGCTCCCGGGAGCTATGTCGTTGAACGATAGGTCCGCCATCGGGATGGACGTAGCTGCCGGCAGATCGGGCGACATCGAGGCGCGGACGACGCTGGTGGGCGACCAGCAGCTCATGGTCGCCGTGAAGCGCGGCGACGAGTCCCGCCCGCCCCTCCTCCTGTTCAACGGCATCGGCGCGAACTGGGAGCTGGCGAAGCCGTTTCTCGAAGCGCTCAGCGATACGAAGGCGATCATTTTCGACATGCCGGGAATCGGCGGCTCTTCCTCACCGAGACGGCCCTACCGCCCCTCAGGCGTCGCTCGCCTGGCCGCGCGCCTCGTCGCCGACCTTGGGCATCAGGAAATCGACGTCGCCGGCGTTTCCTGGGGCGGCGGGATCGCGCAGGAATTCGCCCATCAAAATCCTCGATTGTGCAGACGTCTGGTGCTGGCTGCGACGTCGCCGGGCGCGATCATGATTCCGGGCCGTCCACGGGCGTTGTTGCGCATGGCGACGCCGCGCCGCTACTGGGACAAAGCCCATATGACGAAGATTGCGCCCGAGATTTACGGCGGCTCGTTCAAGAACGACCCGTCGATGATCGGCCGGCACGTCGAGGGGATGTTCGGTGCCTCGAGCGTAGGATACGTGTATCAGTTGCTGGCGATGGTCGGGTGGACCAGTCTCCCCTGGCTGAGGAGCCTCCGGCAGCCGACTCTCATCCTCATGGGGCGCGACGATCCGCTTGTGCCTTTAGCCAACGGCCATGTCCTGGCGCGCTTGATCCCCAACGCGCGCCTCGAGGTCATCGATGACGGACATCTCTTTATCGTGACGCGTCCCGTGGAAACGGCGCGACGGATCGAGAGATTCTTGGTCCATGAACGCTGAGGGAGATGGCCTTCTCAGAAGGATCCGCCGGGGATAGGCAAGGAGTGAAGGGGGGCCGAATTCACAAACGGAGGATACAATGAACAAAGAGACCGAATCGTATGTCGACATGCTACGCAAGTTCGGAACCAACTTCGGGCTTCCGCAAGTCGATGTCGAGAAATTGATCGAGACCAATCGCAAGAACATCGAAGTGCTCGGAGAATCGGCGAAGGCCGGCGTGGGCGGCGCGCGCACCGTGGCGCAGAAGCAGCGCGAGGTGCTCGAAGCGGGTCTGCGCGAAGCTACGGCGCTTGCCCGCAGCTATAAGCCGCTCGGCAATCCGCAGGAAATCCTCGCCAAGCAGACTGAGTTCGCAAAGAAAGTCTTTGACACCGCTGTCCAGGGCGCTCGTGAGTCGGCCGAAGCCTCGCTGCAATCCACCGCCGAGGCGGTGAAAATCATCCAGGAGCGAATGAAGGCGAACCTGGAGGAACTCCGCCGCAGCGTCAGCCGTCACGCCGGAGGGTCCGACAAACCGAAGACCTGACGCTGCAAACGCGTCGGTGAAGGACGCGTAACATCAAGAGCGACGAAAATGGCGCTTTCAATCGACTTCGCCGGAAGACATGTTTTCGTGTTCGGCGGAACCACGGGCATCAATTTCGGCGTTGCCGAGGCGTTCGCCAAGCATGGTGCCAACCTCACGGTGGTCAGTCGAAAACAGGAAAACGTCGACAACGCTGTTGCCGCGCTTCGCCTCCACGGCGGTGACCCCGTCGGGGCGACCGGCGACGTGCGCGACATGGAGGCGGTCGACCGAGCCTTGCAGGCCGGCTGCGCTCGGCATGGAGCGATCGACGTTCTCGTGTCGGGGGCGGCCGGCAATTTCCTGTCGGCCGCCAACGACCTCTCGTCCAACGGTTTCCGCGCCGTGGTCGACATCGATCTGATCGGCACGTTCCATGTCATGCGCGCGACGTTCCCTCGCCTTACGAAACCCGGCGCGTCCGTCATCAACATCACGGCGCCACAGTCCTTCGTGCCGATGCGCTACCAAGCGCACGTGTGCGCTGCGAAGGCCGGCGTCGATCAGATGACGCGGGTCCTTGCGCTCGAGTGGGGAGTGGACGGAGTTCGCGTGAATTCGATCTCCCCCGGCCCCATAGCCGGCACGGAAGGAATGCGGCGGCTGTCGACCCCTGAGGCGGAGAAAGCCATGCTCGAAGCCATCCCGTTGAGGCGGATGGGCTCCAGGGAAGACATCGCGTGGCTGGCGATGTTCTTGTCGTCGCCTTACGCCAGCTACATTTCCGGCGCGGTCATTCCCTGCGACGGCGGCGGGGCCATGGAAAGCGTCAAGCCGATGATTGAGGCGGCAGGAAAAATCGATGCCGCGCAAAAGGCGACCGCACAAGCGCGCGTCGATTAGTCCCCTGGCAAAACACTAGTACATCGATTCCTTGAAACTTCACGCTCGCGGCTTTGGCCCCTCGCGTGCGAAATGTTGGAGTTCCATCGGCAGGATACGATTCGAATTTTGGAAACGCTTTACTAGGTACCAACCAGGAACGCGTGCTTCTGGGCTGGCGCCGCGCTCTCGAAGCCTCCTCACAACCAATCAATCCACAAAGCTGGATGCTCGCAGCCCTAGGACAAGGCGCTTACCAACAGCTAACCATCATGACGGCGGGCAGTCGCCCCCAATGATGAGAGGCGCTTGCGGCTGTCTTTGGGGTAGAGTGCCGGTGCGGGAGACTTCGAGTGAGAGGTCGCTCTTAGTTTGGCGGTTACACCCCGACAGCTAACCGGACCCATCTGGTCAGTCCGTACCCCAAATTGTCGCGCAAGCGGAGCTTGCAGCACGCACGGTAAATTGGCCCATGTCGCGCAAGCGGCACGGGTATTCCTGCCCAGACCCTCGAAGCCTCTCGCAC
>NZ_JBKQOT010000238.1:0-15215 GCF_052145395.1 Roseiarcus sp. | reverse complement strand
GTTCTGTAAGGCGCGCTCGTTAAGCGCGCCGCGGCAGGGTCGCCGGCCCGGTCCTAAAGGCGCGTCTGGCCGCAGTCATCCACCGCGGCTACAATCGCGCCGCTAAAGGCGCATTCCATGTTTCTCGACTGGCTCTTGGCGAGCTTCCATCATCTGGCGGTGTTTTCGCTCGCGGCAATCCTGGCGGCGGAGCTTGCGCTGACGGCGGCCGTCCTGGACGACCGCGCGATCCTGCGGCTCGCCCGGATCGACGCGTGGTTCGGCGTCATGGCGGCGATCGCCCTGGCCGCCGGCCTCGCCCGCGTGTTCCTCGACGCAAAGGGCGTCGACTACTACGAAGCGAACGTCTTCTTCTGGATCAAGATGGCGCTGTTCGTGACCATCGCCGTCATCTCGGTCGCGCCGACCTTTTCGTTCATCGTCTGGCGGCGGGAGCTCCGCGAAACCCCGGCCTTCCGCCCGCCCGCCGGCGAGGTCGCGCGGCTGCGCAGGGCGCTTTACCTTGAGGCTGCGCTCTTCGCCCTCATCCCGCTCTGCGCCGCGGCGATGGCGCTCGCCACCGGACGATGACGCTTGCCCGTCAGACTTCGCGGCTCAAGACGCGAGCGTGAAGATCAGACGTCGCAATGCGCGATCGAAGCATGGGGGACCTGAACAAGTTCGACGCCGAGCAACTCCCGTGACAGTTCGATGTGCCGCCTCGCCAGACCTTTGGTCGTGTAGTCCCGCTCGATGAAACGGCGTTGCGCCCGGCTCGCAATCGCACGCCGCTCCTCGGCGCCGACCGCGAGCGCTGCATTTCTGAGGGCGACAGGATCGCCGGGCGGAACGAAAATCGCCTCGTCGTAAGAAAAATAGGTCGGGACTCCGCCGGTGTCGGAGCAAATCAGCGTGCTGCCCGAAGCGGTGGCTTCAAGCGCCACGGTGATACCTGAATATCGGTTCGGTTTCATCGGAATGACAGTGAAGTCCGCCCAGCTATAGCTCGCGCGGAAGCCCGCGATGTTAGCCGGATCCAAGACGGTAAAGTTCGAGAATCGCCGGACCTGCTTTGCCTCGATTCCCCTGATTGCGACCACGACCTCGAACCGCTCGTCGCCGCCGAGCGCCTCGAACAATGTCCCCCAGTCCCGGGATTGGTCATTTCCGGCCGAGAAAATGCGCAACTTTCCGGTTCTATTCTCCGCAATGGGTTGGGCGAGAGGAAAACTGTCCGCCGATATTCCAAAATATGTTAGTCGTACGTCTGCTTCGGAAAACATGCTCTGGACCAGACCCAGGTAGGATTTCGAATGAACAGTCAACACGGCCGCCCGTGCAATCAACCACCGATAAAATGCTTTCCGTACGGTGGACAATTTTTCCCAACGGTCAAAGAGCCAAATCGTCTGAGCTAGGACCTTCGGCGACTTTTTCTTTGGAGCTAACGCCATCAAGAACAGTGCAGCCAGATACTCCCGCTCGCTCATCGTCCAGACGACGTCGGAGCTTTGAATCGACCGCCAATTGTTCAACGCATGGAAGAGGTCAAAACCGAGGACAAATTTGAACGAGCGGGCAGCAAGCGTCGACTTCGTCGGGCGGGAAAAAGAAACTTTGCATGTATCGGACTGCGCCAGGTGAAAGCCATACGGCGTCCCGTCCGGCAAATCTCCACTCTCAAAATTCTCCCTCCATGCGGACACATCGAGCGCGCGATTCAGCAGCACGAAGACGTTCATACGAAGAAGATCTGTCTGCTCCGTCAACTCGGCCGATTCGCGGGTCGTCGCGGGATGTCCCGTTGCGATTTCGCTATCCACATCCCCCTCCGTGTAGCGCCTGACGATCGGTGGCCCCGCGCACCCCGACTCGCGTCTTGCAGTAGATTGTGCGGCGCTTCTCGACACGACGCAGAAGATCGCTTTTCGGGCTGCGTGTCATGTTCCCATGTTATCAGTGAATACTGGCTTGCTCAAGCCCGGTCCCGACATGCGCGGCGCCCCTTCAAAGGGCGTCCGGTTTCGGCGTCATGGAGGCGCGATCTGCGATCGCGCCGCCGCCGCTCATCGACCGCCGCGACAGGGCCGCGCAGTCGATCAGCCGGTAGGCCGGCAGGGTCAAATTCTCCTCGAACTCATCGGCGAGCGACATGTGCGAAAAGTGCTTGATCGGCTCGGGGAAGCGCCCGCCTTCGTAGGCCCCCGCCCCAACCTCGCCCTTCACCCGCTCCATCTCTCCGGCGAGCGCCGAGCGGAACATTTCGGGCGTCACCTCGCGCCCGTCGTCGAGCTTCGGTCGCCGCGTCCTCCGTCAGGATGTAGATGGGCGAGGCGCCGCGGCCGCCATCCAGGCCTCGATAAATCGCACGCCGCCGCGGATGTTCTCGCGCAGGCCTTCGCGTTTGTCATCTGGCGGCGGCACCCCGGGCGGATTCCGCCTTCCGCCCGCCGGCCGGCGAAGTCGCGCGGTTGCGCCTCGCGCTCTACGTTGAAGCCGACCTCTTCGCGCTCATCCCCGTCTGCGCCGCCGCAATGGCGCGAGGATACGGGAGCTGTCGCCGTTCGCGCGCTCCTGCGGACGTCGATCGCCCTTTTCCGGGCCACCGAGCGCGGCTACAGAAGCGCTCAGTCGATCAGCCTATAGCCGGGCAGGGTCAAAAACTCCTCGAACGCGGGCGCGAGCGACATGTCCGAGAAGAGCTGGATCGCCTCCGGGAACCGGCCGCCCGGGTAAGCCTCGGCGCCGACCTCGCCCTTCACCCGCTCCATCTCGCCCGCGAGCGCGGCGCGGAACATTTCTGGCGTCACCTCGCGGCCGTCATCGAGCTTCGCCTTCAGGTTGATCCACTGCCACACCTGGGCGCGCGAGATTTCGGCGGTCGCGGCGTCCTCCATCAAGTTGTAGATCGGCACGGCGCCGCGGCCCCTGAGCCACGCCTCGATGTACTGCACGCCGACGCGGATGTTCTCGCGCAGGCCCTCCTCGGTCCGCTTGCCCTTGTGCATCTCGACGAGGTCGGCCGCCGTCACGTCGACGTCGTCGCGCTTGACGGAAAGCTGGTTGGGTCCCGGCATCAGCCGGTCGAACACTTCCATCGCAACCGGCACGAGGTCGGGATGGGCGACCCAGGTGCCGTCGTGGCCATTGCCCGCCTCGCGCTCCTTGTCAGCCCGCACTTTTGCGAAGGCCGCGTCGTTGGCGTGCGCGTCGCCCTTGACCGGGATCTGCGCCGCCATCCCCCCCATGGCGAAGGCCCCGCGGCGGTGGCAGGTCTTGATGAGCAGCAGCGAGTAGGCGTTGAGGAAGGCCTGACCCATGGTCATCACCGACCGGTCGGGCGTCAGGAATTGAGGATTCTTGCCGAGCCGCTTGATGAACGAGAAGATATAGTCCCAGCGGCCGCAGTTGAGGCCGACGATGTGGTCGCGCAATTCGTAAAGAATCTCGTCCATCTCGAACGCCGCCGGCAGCGTCTCGATCAGCACCGTCGCCTTGAACGATCCGTGCGCAACGCCGAGGGCTCCTTCCGCGTGGGAAAAGACCTCGTTCCAGAGACGCGCCTCGAGATGGCTCTCCATCTTCGGCAGATAGAAGGCGATCGTCGCGCCCTGAGCGATCTGGGGCCTGGCGCAATGGAACACGTAGAGACCGAAGTCGAACAGCGACCCGGACATCTCGCGGCCGTCGACGGTCACATGGCGCTCCGGCAGGTGCCAGCCGCGCGGGCGCGCCATCAGCAAGGCCGGATCGGGCTTGAGGCTATAGGCCTTGCCGCTCGCCGGGTCGGTGAAGTCGATCCGGCCTTGCCAGCGGTCTTTCAGGTTGGCCTGGCCCTCGATCATGTTGGCGAACATCGGGGACGAAGCGTCCTCGAAATCCGCCATGAACACCTTGGCGCCCGAGTTCAGGGCGTTGACGATCATCTTGCGGTCGACGGGCCCGGTGATCTCGACTCGCCGGTCGAGGAGATCAGCCGGGATCGGGGCGACCGTCCAGTCGCCGTCGCGCACCGATTTCGTCTCGGTCAGAAAATGGGGAAGCTGGCCGGCGTCGAACAGCTTCTGCCGCTCCATCCGCCGCGCCAAGAGCTCGCGCCGGCGGACGTCGAAACGCTGGTGGAGGTCGGCGAGAAAAGCGAGCGCCTCGGGGCTAAGGATTTCCGCCTGCCGGGCGCTCGGGTGGGCATGGACATGGATTCCGGCCGAATGCGCGGTCATGGGCTCCTCCGGTTGGGCGGCGACGATCCGAGGCGTTTTTCCTAGACCGTTTCGCCGCCCTTGGGGAGGGCCAACGCCTCAAGCCGCGAGGTCCGCGCGTTCGCCGGTCTGCCGATCGCGCGCCGCCGCTCTCCGGCGGGCGAGCAATGCGGTCGGATCTTCGTCCAGCGGCAGCGCGCTGACATCGACGACGTCCTGCCGGGTCAAGCCGATGTCGCGCAACTCGTAGTCCGACATGCGGGCGAGCTGGCTCATGGCGCGCCTTGCGGCGCCGACCCGCGCGGGCCAACGCAGGGCGCGGCTCAGCGCCGACGCGGCCTCACTCGAGGCTCTTCTGGCGAACGAAGGCATCATGATCTGTCTCCGGATTGGGCGTGAACACCTGTTCTGCGCCGCGGGAGGCGGCGCCGCTGAAAGCGAATCATGCTGTGAGACCGTCCCCCGATCTGGGAACGATCTACATCTATCGCTTTTCGATTGATCGGTCTAACGAATGTTTGTAAGGAAACCGATAACATAATCGGATGGATTGCGATGCTCGACACCGACCAGCTGCGCTCGTTCCTCGCCATCGTCGACACGGGCTCGTTCACCAAGGCGGCGGAGCGGGTCCACAAGACCCAATCGGCCGTGTCGATGCACATACGCCGGCTCGAGGAGCAGCTCGGCTGCGCCCTGTTCGTCAAGCAGGGGCGGGGCGCGCGGCTCACGGCCGAGGGCGAGAGCCTGATCGATTTCGCCCGCCGCATCGTGCAGATCGAGGCCGGCGCGGTCGCCGCGCTGTCGCGAAAGGGTCTGCGCGGCGCCGTGCGGCTGGGCATCCCGGACGATTACGCCGAGAGCTACCTCGCCGAGATCCTCGGCCGCTTCACCCGCAAGCATCCCATGGTCGAGGTGTCGGTGTCGTGCGAAGGTTCGCCCGAGCTTGCCCAGCAGGTCTCGGCCGGCGCGCTCGAACTGGCGCTGGTGACCGACCATCCGGGACTGCACGGCTTCGAGCTCTTGTGCGAGCAGCCGCTGGTCTGGGCCGCCTCGGAACGGTTTCACATCGACGACGGCGCGCCGATTCCGCTGGCGCTCGGCGCCGTCTCGTGTCTCTGGCGGCGCGAGGCGGACGAGGCGCTCGCGGAAGCCGCGCGCCCGACCCGGGGCCTGTTCTTTTCGAAGAACTTCTCTGCGATCGGCACGGTCGTCCGGGCCGGTCTCGCTATCACCACGCTTCCCGAATCGATGGTCGGCGAAGGCCTGCGCATTCTCGGCGCCGCCGAGGGACTGCCCGAACTGCCGCTGACCCGGATGGGGCTCATCCATGCGCCCGGCCGTCCGAGCGAAGAAGCCAAAGCGCTGGCGAACGCCATTCGCGAGACGGTCAGCCTGCCGGCCCGCCGCGCAGCGTGAGCAGCCGGGGCCTGCGGTTCCCTTCGCGCCTCTCCCCTTGTGGGAAAAGGACCACAGCCTTCCCGCGTTTCCTCAAGGTTAACGGTTAAGCTTAAGAAGCTGTTAAGCGCCCCGTGACAGGTTTTCCCCGTTCTTGTTGCGGGCGCGAACAGCCGTCGCCCAAGTGTTTGGCGAGGGGCGACGGTTATGGCCAATTGGACACTTCTCGCCAATTGGAGAACGCCGGTCCTCGCGGGCTGCCTGACCCTCGCGTCGAGCGTATCCGTCTTGGCCGTCGATCTTCCTCCCGCGCCCGCGCTTCCGGCCGCGACCGCGTCCTCCGAGGAATTCAGCGGCTGGTATTTGCGCGGCGACGTCGGCGCCGGCTTCGAACCGGCGCCCGACCTCGGGACGGCGGGCGCCGGCGCGCCCGGCTTTGCGCTTCCCGTGCTCTCGCCCTTTGCGGCAGCCTCCTTCGGCGGCGCGACGCTCACGCCGTCCGGAACGGTCGACGCGGGGGTCGGCTATGTCCTCCTGCCGCCCTGGCTGCGGATGGACGGGACGCTGGAATATCGCTTCGGCGGCCGTCTTCAGTCTTCTTACGCGATCAGCGATCCGGCGCCGTTCGCGGGCGCCGGATCGTTCCGCGCCGCCAACCGGCTCCGCGCCGGCGTCTCGTCGATCGTCGCGCTCGTCAACGGCTATGTCGATCTCGGCGACTACTGGGGCGCGAAGCCCTTCGTCGGCGCCGGGATCGGCGTCGCGGACAACGCGCTCTCCGGCGTGTCCGACCGGGGCTTTGCGGTCTCGGGCGCCGGCGCGGCCCTGCCCGTCGGAGGCGTCTTCTCCAACGCCTCGCGGACGAATTTCGCCTGGGCCCTGACCGCGGGGCTCGACTTCGACATTGCGCCGGACCTCAAGCTCGAGATCAGCTACCGCTATCTCAACCTCGGCACGATCGCGGTCGGGGGACTGCATTGCGTCGCCGGCGTGCAGACCTGCCTCGGCGGGGCGGGCGTCGCCGCCACCTCGCGCAACGCGCTCGCCTCCAACGACGTACGCGTTGGCCTCATCTGGCTCGTCCCCGAGCCGCAATCGGCGCCAGCGCCGGTCGTCGCACGTTACTGACCGCCCGATTGCGCCCTCGCGTTGTAGGACCGGGTCCATAGCGCATCCGCAAGGACGCCGGTCTCGTGACGACCTGTGGATCCCCCTGCGCGGTCGCCAACCGCGCGTGCAGCGCGGTCTTCGGAATAGCGATCGCGTTCAAATCGTCGTGAGCCCCCGCGCCTCCTCCGTCTCGCGGCGCGACCATTGTTGCCATCGGCGGCGCCGAATTGTAGCGATGGCGTCCCGCCGGCGGCCCCGCAAAGGAAAAGCGCGGCCGCCGACTCCGTTTTCCACGCCTCTAAGGCCCCATGACCGACGCGACCGCGCCGCAGACGGGAATCCTCCGCTCCGCCTGGGCCAATCCGATCCTGCTTTTGGTGCTGACGACCCTGATCTGGGCCGGCCACTCGATCGTCGGCCGTCTGGCGGTCGGGCAGATTGGCCCGATGACGCTCACCTGCATGCGCTGGCTCATCGCGCTCGCGCCTATTCTGGCCGCAGCCCGGCCGTCGCTGCGTCACGACTGGCCGGTCCTCCGGGCCAGCTGGCCCTATCTGCTCGCGATGGGCGCGCTCGGCTACACCGGGTTCAACGCGCTCTTCTATGTGGCCGCGCATCGCACCAGCGCGCTCAACCTGTCGATCATCAAGGGCGGCATTCCAGCTTTTGTCCTCCTGGGGGCGCGCGCGGCCCTCGGCATTCGCTTCACTGCGCTGCAGGCTCTCGGCGCGGTCGTCACCATGGCCGGCGTGGCGGCGATCGCCGCTCAGGGCAATATCGCCACGCTCCTGGCGCTCGACTTCAACAGCGGTGACGCGATGATGCTGGTGGCCGTTGTCTTCTATGCCGGCTATACGGTGGCCTTGCGCGAGCGCCCCCCGGTCTCCGGCCTGAGCCTGCTCGCGGGCATGGCGTTGGCCGCCTTCGTCACCTCCGTGCCGCTGATGATCTGGGAGATCGACTCCGGCGGCTTCATCTGGCCGACCGCGGCGGGACTCATGACGCTGGCCTACGTCGCGCTCGGGCCGGCGTTTGCGTCGCAAATGTTTTACATGCGGGGGGTTGAACTGATCGGGCCGGGGCGCGCGGGCGTGTTCGTCAATCTTGTGCCGGTGTTCGGCGCGATCATGGCCGTCGTCCTGCTCGGCGAGCCGTTCGCGGCCTATCACGTCCTCGCGCTGCTTCTCGTCGTCGGCGGGATTGTGATCGCTCAAGCCGGCGCCCGCGCCAAATCCGTCTCCGCCCGCTGACAAGGGGCCAAGGGAAAAGCAAACGGGAGAACGACATGGGCCATTGGATCGAGCTGAAACCCGAGGGCGCCCGGCCGATCGCCGCCTGGCGCGCCGACCCGGCGGGCGCGCCGCGCGGCGGAATCGTCGTCATCCAGGAGATTTTCGGCGTCAACGCCCACATTCGCGAGGTGACCGACCGGTTCGCCGCCGAGGGCTTTTTGGCGGTCGCCCCGGCGATCTTCGACCATGTCGAGAAGGGTTTCGACGTCGGCTACGACCCGGACTCGCGCACTCGCGGCATGGCCGTAGTCGCCAAGGTCGACCGGGAGCAGGTGCTGCGCGACGCGGCGGCGGCGACCGAGATCGCCAGGGAAGGCGGCAAGGTCGGCATTGTCGGCTATTGCTTCGGCGGTACGATTGCCTGGATGGCTGCGGCGCAGTTGCCGGACTTGAGCGCCGCGGTCGGCTATTACGGCGGCGGGATTCTCGGCCTCAAGGATCTGAAGCCGAAAATTCCGACCATTCTGCACTTCGGCGAGAAGGATCAGCATATCCCGATCGCGGACGTGAAGGCGTTTGCCGCGGAGCGCCCGGACGCGCCGGTGTACACCTACCCGGCCGACCACGGCTTTAACTGCGACCATCGCGCAAGCTACGACGCCCCGAGCGCCGCGCTCGCATGGAAGCGTACGCTGGAGTTCTTCCGCCGGCATCTGGGGTGAGGCGCGGACGCGGTCGGCAGCCGGGCGTCGTGCGAACAAAAAAGCGATTGGGGCCGCTCGCGACGGAGGATCAGCTTGGCGCGACGGCCGGTCTCCGTGGCTGCCCACGCCGCGGTGTACTTTCGGGCCGTCGCCGATAGCAAGAAACTTGACGGCTTACGCGTGACCCAGGATGTCTCAAAAAGGCGGAATCCTGCCGTCCACGTGTCCGCCCGTGAACAGGGAAATTCCGTCCAGAGCGGGAGTTCGTCGCGACCGATTCAACGACGAAAGATCGCCTCGCGACCGTCCGTCGTCTCGACGTAATCTCTTGCGAAAAGACTGGCTGGTGGCGCCAGTTCAATTCTGCCTTTGGAGTCGCACTTTTTCGCTGGAGTACGGGAGCGTGAAGTGAAGAGGTCGAACACTTTTGCCCTGGCTTTTGCCGTTTCACTGGCAAGCCCGACTGCGGCCTATGCCGCCGAAGAAAGCGCCACAGCCGTCCATCGCGACCACCAAAGCGTTCACCACCGCCCCGTGACGACGCAGAAGGCGGTTCCCGCGGGGTCGACAGCGCAGAGCGCGCCGGCCCTGGCCAAACCCATGACCCCGCCCGCGGTCCAGAACGATAGCGACGGGCTAAGCCGCGATCCCGAGGATTGCATGATGGGTTGTCTCGACACCACCTTCTGACCGAGATTCACGGCGGCGAACGAGTGACTTCCCTCGCTTCGAGCCTCGCCGTCAAAAGCGGACGCGTATGCCGGCGCCCGGGTCGATGTTCTGGGACTTGAAATACCCGCTTGCGAAGCCGCCGTATACGTTCGAGACCATCACGCCGACGTAAATGTCGACGCGTTTGAACGGCTTGTAATCGATCAGGCCGGAGATGGCGGACTTGCTGCCGGCGCATTTGCTGCTGCTCGTTCCGGTGCTGTAGCCTGTGCAGGTCGCCGGCGCCGGCAAGTAATCATTCTGATTCTGATAGTAAAAACCGATGTTCGCGCTGAGGCTGCTCGATATGGCACATTTTCCGCCCACCCAGAACGAGTTGAGGATTCGGTTGACGTCATAGTTGCTCGCATTCGCCGCGCCTGCCGGGACGAAAACCCCGAGCGCTATGGTCGGAAAGCCGCCCGGGAACGCGTCTGATGGATTCGCGAGCCTCACCCAGGTATACCCAGCATAGACCTCGAATGGGTCCCATTTATACTTGGCTGCGAGCACGAAGCCAGTGTTGTTCGAAAGCGTGGCCTTCAGGATCGCGTTGGGGTCGTATCCCGCGGGCAAGCCGGTGCCCGCGTAAGACGAAAGACTGACGACATCCTTCGCGTAGCTCACGACGCCATCGATGGAAAACCCGCCGAAAGTGGCGCCGATCTGGCCCTGATATTCGCCCATCGAGCCGTTGCCCAAGGCATAACCGTTGCCGACCTGCGCTAGGCCCGCCACGCGGAAATTCTGGTATTCCAAGCGATAGACGAAGCCCGTGTTGACGCGCGCAAGCTCGGTCGAGCCCAGGCCGGCGAACGAGCCGGAGAATGAGAAGGCGTTCGATCTAACCGGATCGTAAGCCGAGATGACTTCGGCCGCCAGCGCGTTCACCCGGCCGAACGTCACCGTGCCATAGGTCTTGTTGCTGACGCCGACAAAGCCTTGCGAGTTGTCCCATTGTCCCGCGCGGCTCGAATCGCCATGGGCGGTCTGGAACGCCGCCGAATTGAGGTTGTTGTCGGCGAGGCTGCGCGGCCCGTTGATCAACATCAGCGAGTAGGGGTTGTAGCCGAGTTCGACCGCCCCGATCAGCAGCCAGTCTTGGTAAAGCTGCTCTTCCAACTTCACGCCGACCACCGAGGTGCTCTGCGCGTTGGGAAACCAGGACCACCGGCCGCTCTGGCTGGGCTTCTTGATCTCGTAGAAGACGCCCTTTTCGTAGCTGCCGTTGAACTGCGAGCCGGCGGTGTTGTAGCCGGCGCCGACGTCGAGCGTGCCGTAAAGCGTGATCCCGGCATAGCTCAGCGGGCAGTCGGAAAAGGACGTATTGAGAACGTCCCAAAGGCTGACCCAACAATTCGGTGCCGATTTTGGCGGCTCGGGGGCCTTGGTGGTCGGGAGATCGGCCGCGTCAGCGAGGCTGGCCACGCCGAGCGCCGCCAACAGAACAATTCCAGCTGTCGTTGTCGACCGCGAGTTGATCGCAACCGAACGACCTGCAGCGTCAGTCACGGCGGGAAAGAGTCGGCCAGTACACCTGTATCACCGCGAAAATATAGGCCGTGCTGATACCGCATAGTAGCATGCCGTCTACCGACTCCAAAGCGCCCATCATCCGCCAGGACCGTTCCAGCACCACACCCGAGGCGCCCCGCGTCGTCAACGAGTCGACGGAATAGAAGATCGCATCCATAGGCGAACGGATCGCCCCCAACCACAAATACGCGGTCGCCCAGATACCAGCCTCCACTACATGCATCGTCGCCAGCAGCAGTCCGACCGCTGCGATCACGCCCGTCACGATCGGGATCACAGCCAGTAGGCCAAGTGGTTGCCTCTCCACCCGGACCCGTATCCCCACCATTGTGAGGGCCATCGCCACCACCCCCAACGCGTGCATTGCCACCGTCAGGACAATGAGCGACAGGCCCCAAATCCAGCTCGCGCGCTCCGAAATGAATCCATCCATCGTCCGTTCTCCGCCTACCTGTCGTGTCCCAAACAGATCGCGTTGACACGTAATGGCGACCAAGAAACCGCGCTGACGAGTCCGGCGGCCGCATCACTGGGCGACTTGCGCGAGGGGCGAGGGAACGCCGACGCGGATCAGCCGCGAGAAGTCGGGCGACTGATCGGCCGCCTTGGCGCGCTCGCCGATCCGCGCGAGCGCCATCAGTTCGCTCAGGGGAATCGTCGTGACGACCGCGCCCCGGTCATAGAGGTAGCCCGGCAGATAGCCATTTGGCGATGAGCCGCCAGTCGAACGGCAAGGTTCCGCCAGCGGCCCGGATCAGCTTTGCGACTGCCGTCGTACAGTTGGTCGCGATGGAATTGTAGAAGGCCGGGCGCTGCGCCAGCCCGTTCGCCTCATCGACATATTCGAGCAGCAGGGCGCGGGCCTTCTCCGGCGACGTTCGCAGCCGGTAGAGGCGCGCGTCCTCGCCGCGCACATTGGCGCGCAAGCGGACGGAGTCGCGCTCGGTCGTGGCCGGGGACACGAGGGCGTCGGTCTTGAAGGCGTCCGCGACGGGCGAATACGCGCCGCTTTTCTGCCGCCTGATCTCGATCGACCAGGCGAGCTTCTCACCGTCGTCGAAACCGAAGCTCATGATGAGGTGGGCCATTTCCGGCCCGGCCCAATAGATCAGGAAGAGATCGAGCGTCTTGAGCCTGGAAAGGTCGTAGGAGCGCGGACTCCATCGTTCGGTGAAGTCGTTGTCGGTGCGCCAGTCGAAGTCGCGCACGTCGGAAAGCGTCAGAATGTCGCCGTTCAGCGTCCCGGTCGTCTGCCGCGCGACATCGGGGGCCCAATCGCCGTTTGCCGGCGGCTCGATCGTGCTCCACCAGATCGCGACCAAGCCAAAAGCGAGCGCGAACACCAACAGCCCGGCCCAGCGACGGTGGGAGAAGACCGCGGCGACGGTCGCAAGCGCGATGGCTACGAAGGCGCCCGCGGCGGCGACCTTCGCCCATTCCGGCGCGGGGAGCCTGAACCACAGCGCCATGACCGCCCACGCGGCGAGCGGCGCGATGAGCAGAACCGATACGCAACTCCAGAGAGTCGCCGAAGCGATACGCCTCATAGTCATGGCCCCCCGCCGCGACGGGGACGATCGATTTGCGTCACTGCACTCTGCGCCAGGTCTCCCCCTCGCAGAAGACTCCAAGCGCGCAGCCTTTCAGGTTGAGCCCATCGGCGCCGACGAGCGTGATCACCCCTGAATAGGTCTTCCCGTCGTCGGGATTGAACAGGCTGCCCTTCCATTCGTTGGCGCCGACCTTGGCCGCGCCGCCGACAATCATCGTGCCGACTTTGGCGCTGCTCGTCCCCTTGCTGACGACCTTGCCGCAGAGCTTGCCGCCGCAATTGAAGAAACTGACCTCGGCCCCGTTCGATGGCCGCACCCACTTGCCATAGGGTTCGGCGGCCAGGGCCGGCGAGAGGAGCAGCGCTGCGGCGAAAGCCGCGAGAGCAAGGCTTGAAAGTTTCATAAGGAAGCCTCCATTCGATTTTGAGCGGTTATTCGCCCCGGATGATATTGACCGTCGCGCCAAGGAACGTGGCCGGAAGCGACACGACCGTGCCGACGTTGCCCCTGAGCGATTCGGCCTGGGCGGAGGAGCCAGGCCTCGCGCCGACTCCCTGCCCGAGGACAGGTAGCAGGCTGGGCGCCACCTCGGCCAGTTGGGCGAACTTGCCGTGGTTGGTCGGGTCGTCGGCCTTGACATCCGTCAGGTCGATGACCGTCGCGCCGAGCGCCGCCAGCTCCGCGTCGTTGGGAACGTCGCCGACCCGCGTTTCTTTGCCACCGAGGAAACTCGATGCTCCGAGCGCCTTGTCGTCCTTTGAAACGACGACGTAGAACGGCTTGTCGGGCCTACCGATGCGGCGCATCTGCGATTTGAACACATCGAGATCGATATCCGGCGCCGCGAGGAAGACTTAGCCGAATTTGTTCACGTTCTTCAGGTCGCCCGAAACCATGATCTGTCGGAACGCCTCGACGGTGACCCAATTGCCCATCGAATGGGCGAGGACGTCCCGGTCGGCGTTGCTCGCCAAAGCAAGGCGAAGGACGTGTTCGAGACCGTCGCGCGCCGCCGTGGCGCTGTTGGTGTCGTAGACATAATCTGCGAGCTTTGCGCGCGACGCCCAGGTGAACAGCACCGGAACTCCAGGGGCCTTCGAGTCCTGGACGATCTGGGTGAAACGATAGAGCCCCTCGGCGAACATCGTGTTGTAGCCATGGATGAACACGAACACCCTGCGGCTTCCCTTCGGATGCTTCGCTAGCTGAGCGTTCAGCGCGTGAACGAACGCCTTCTCGCCGTCCAGGTACGCCCCGTCGAGTACGACGAAATTGGTATTCGGGTCTCCGGGCGGGGTCGACGCCATTTCGACCTGGCCGGGAACATGGTTTGGCGGGACCGAGACGGTGATCTCGGCGTAGTCGAGGGAAGGGGCCCTCTCGCCATTGAAGAATGTGCCTGGCCGCGGGTCCCGCTGACGGGTCGTCGCGATCAACACCGTGTGATCGGTGGCGCCTGGCGCGCTCACCGGGACGGAGGCGAGAAAGCCGGTTTCCGGCCTCGAAGCGCACGCCACCAGGGGCGCGACGACAAGCAAGACGGCCAATATCGATAGCGGTCATCGCAGACGGACCCACGTCAACGAAGTGGAAACCGTCGAGCGCCTGCGACCATCAGTGATATCAGCCCCTCAATTCCGCAGGTCGCCTTGGAGTGCGTTTTATCCTCCGAGAGGCCGACGCTCTTCATCACTTCGTTGAAGTGATCAATGATGTTAAAGGCATCGCCGGCGCCTTGGTTTTGTCCTGCTGATTGCCGACATGAGGCCTCTTCCTGGATACTGAACTAAGTCTTTTGGGTCTTGCCACACTCTCGCCTTGTCTTGACTCCCCTTAGCACGTGATCGATTCCCAAACTGCCGTTTTCAGCCGATTCGAGGCTTCCAGAGACAATTTGTCGCTAACATGGCTCCGGCATGGACCATGACGAAGGCATGGACGTCCTGAGCCACGGCCGCTGGCTCCGCGGCACAACGGTTGAATTCCGGAGCGCGATTCTATCGCGCTGTCACTGGCAGCGCCTTGAAGGCCGGCGCGCTGATCCAGACCGGCGGCGAAGAAAAAGCGAAATAACCCGGCCTTCGGCATCATGGAACTGAGGACGGTTCTCGGCCGCCACGACATGCCGACAATGCATTTCGCGCGTCCGGTTTTCTGGATCGGCAGCACTCAAATCCTCGCGCCAACGGCGGTCGTGTCGGATAGAGGCGACCGCCAAGACGACGGCGTGGCTGGCGCGGTCAGAAAGGTGCTCAAAGAGCGCCCCGACTGGTGGCAGTTTTTTCTCCAGCCCACGCTCCTCTTCGGCGACATCCGCCTCGATATTGCCGGCTGATCTTATGATCGGGGACACTGAGCGTCGCTGCGCCGCGGTGCTGTTGCGACTGGGGGGGCCGCCGTTTCGCCGATCCGGTGGACCCGGCGCCGGCCGACGTTTCGATCACCAGGACGACCTGGCAGGCGCGGAGAGCCTGGCGCGCGGCACGGTCCGTATCATGCTCGGGCGGCCGGCGGCGCTCGGGCTAATCGAACAGGGCTACAGGGGTATCGTCGTGCGCATCCCGGCGGCCCTGCGCGCGTTTATCGATGAGGGATGAGCCCGTTCCCAGCCCACGGCTCGGAATCCAGGTTAACGGTCATTTCATTTGCAGGATCTGCAAGAGAAAGTCGGTATCCCAAGAAGCGGCTTTCCTTCGGGTTTTGACGCTTCCCTTGGATTTGTGGGCGCGCAGGAGACTGAGGACGAAGCGGCGGACGACGGCCATGTTCTTGGCGCCGTGGCCGGCGCGATAG
>NZ_JBKQOT010000237.1:0-11780 GCF_052145395.1 Roseiarcus sp. | reverse complement strand
CTGGCGTCCATCGAAAGCGGGTCCGGGGAGCTTTGCCGAGGGCCTGCGCTCGCCCGCGGCGGGCGCCGGGGGCGAGCAGAACAAGGAGTCGCGGATCAGAAATTATAATCGCCCATATTATCCTTGGTCACGCCGACCCAGCCGGCGCCATAGAGCAAGTTGGGTTTGGAGGCGTCCGGCGTCTGCAGTTTGTCATAGCCCGGCAAGCCAAGGTCCAGACCCGCTTTGATATCGGCGTTCTTCTTGTCGAGGGTCATGACGGCGAGTTCGTTCATCGCGTAGCCGGCGGCCGCCGGATCCCAGAACTGGATATAGGCGATGTCGCCGTCTTTCAGATATTGGCCGGCGACGGAAACCAGACCGGTGCCGGAAAAGAACACCTTGCCCTTAAGGCCGCGCTCGGCGATCAGGCGGCCGGCGCCGGCCGAAGTCGGCATAGGTCCGCCCAGGATGCCCGTCACGTCCGGATACGTGGTGAGCGCTTCCTTCAGCTTGTTATAGTCCTGGTTCGCGTCGTCGTAGGTCTCGAACCGATTGGTGGCCAGCGACATCTCCGGGAAATGCTCCTTCTGGTAGGCGATGCCTCCGTCGATCCACTCGTTCTGGGACTTCGAGGTCAAGCTGCCGACAGTGGCGACGTACTTACCCTTGCCGCCCATCTGCTTGCCCAGCACTTCCATCAGCTTGGCGCCGTAGGCCTTGTTGTCGAAGGCCTCGATGTCGTAATCGACGTTCTCAATGTTCGAGGCCTCGTGCGAGATCACGACAATGCCGTGGTCGCGAGCCTTCTTGAGCACCGGCTCCACCGCCTCGACAGAGAAGGGCACGATGCAAATCGCGTCAACACCCTGGGCGATGAGGTTCTCGACAAGCTGAACCTGCGCGGCCGCGTCGGCCTGGCTCGGACCGACCTCCCAGGTGTCGTGGCCCGTGTCGGTCTTGAACTGTTTCACGCCTTCCCGCATCCGGTCGAACCACGCGATCCCGTCAACCTTCACGACCGTGGCGATCGAATACGTCTTTCCAGACGCCTTGGCGGTCAGGTCGGAACGGACTTTAGACGTGTCGAGCGGGCCGGACGCGTGAGCGGATGCAAACGACAAAGCCAAAGCGACAGCGGCCGCAGACAAGGCTCTCAGCATGATCGTCCTCCCGGAGTTATCTCTTGAAGCTCCGTGCCGTAATCGTCACAGAGACTTTCCATTTGTTGCCCGGTCGCCATGGGCTGTCAACGGCGGGGCGGGAACGCCGGCGGCGTCAGGCGGGCGGCCGCCCCGATACAAAGCGGACGAAGGCGCCAGGGCGGGACGCGCCGGATTCGGACATTCGCCTGCGGACCGGAGCGGTCGATCCCCTTTTCGCGCAGGGAACGGATCCAGTCGACAGATCCGGCTGTTGGGGCTACGGATTCAGACGGCCTTGGATCCTCCATGGCGGATCGAGACGGCTCTTCGGGGGCTCCTTTCACCTTTCTCACAAGAGCCCGACGCGAGTCGTCACCTCAGACCAAGTCCTTCCGCCTTCCCTGTCTTTCGGATTCCGCATGCCC
This sequence comes from Roseiarcus sp., assembly GCF_052145395.1. Taxonomy (NCBI): domain Bacteria; kingdom Pseudomonadati; phylum Pseudomonadota; class Alphaproteobacteria; order Hyphomicrobiales; family Roseiarcaceae; genus Roseiarcus; species Roseiarcus sp. The sequence goes on along the minus strand of NZ_JBKQOT010000237.1, from coordinate 10,231 downwards.
TCATCGCCTCGATCGTTTGATGTCGCCATTGTCGGCGCCGGCATTTGCGGCCTGGCTCATGCGCTGGCAGCGGCCCGGCGAGGAAAGCGTGTCGTCGTCGTGGATCGCGACCAGCAGGCCAACGGCGCGTCCATCCGGAATTTCGGCTTCGTCACCGTCACCGGACAGCAGGCTGGCGAATGCTGGCGCCGTGCGAGACGGTCACGGGACGTTTGGGCGGAGGTCGCCGAGGCGGCAAAGATTCCCGTGCTGCAACGCGGTCTTCTCGTGATCGCCAGGCGGCCGGAAGCCCGTGCGGTGCTCGAGCAGTTCCTCGCCACCGACATGGGCGCTCAATGCCGCCTCGTCGAGCCCGGACACGTGGGGACTTACGGGGCGGGCCTGCGGTCGGAGTTGTTTGCCGGGGCGCTCTACAGCCCGCACGAGATTCGCGTTGAGTCGCGCGACGCGATCCCCCGTCTCGCGGACCATCTCTCCGAGCGCTACGGCGTCGCTTTCTGGCGGGAGACGGTCGTGCACGCCGCGGCGGCGCCGCGACTGGAGACCAGTCGGGGGATCATCGAGGCGGATCTCGTCATCGTTTGCCCGGGCGACGATTTTCACACGCTGCACGCGGACCGGATCGCCGCGTACGGCCTGACCCGATGCAAATTGCATATGATGCGGCTCGCGCCTCCTCGTTTCGACGAGCGCCTCCCCGTGATCATGTCCGACCTCGGACTGATTCGCTATCTGGGCTATTCCGAATTGCCGGCGGCCCCGGCGCTCGCGCGCCGGCTCGCGGCTGAACAGGGCGAGCATGTCGCGAATGGCGTTCATCTAATCGTCGCACGCAGCGCGGATCATTCTCTGGTTGTCGGCGATTCCCATCATTACGCGGCGACGCCGAATCCCTTCGCGCCGACTGCGGTCGACGACCTGATCCTGGATGAATACGCCCAAATTTTCCAGAGCGATGCGCCGCCGGTGACGGAGCGCTGGACTGGAACCTACGCCTCGGCGAAGGATCGGCTGACCGTCGTCGACAAGCCATCGGAAGCGCTTCGTATTGTGCTCGTCACCAGCGGAACCGGCGCCAGCATTTCGTTTGCGCTCGCAGAGGAAGTCGTCGCGGATCTTTTCGACTGACCAGGAAGCACCCAGGCATGAAGCACGTCAAGGCGGTTATTTTCGATTGGGCCGGGACGGTCGTCGACTACGGATCGCTCGCCCCGATGGGCGCGTTCGTCGAGACGTTCGCCGAGTTCGGCGTCGAGATCAGCATCGACGAAGCGCGGGGCCCAATGGGCATGGCCAAACGGCCGCATATTGCGGCGCTGGCCGCATTGCCGCGGATCGCCGAGGCCTGGAAGCGGAAGCACGGCCGCGCGCCCACCGACGCCGACGTCGACGCGCTCTACGACGTCTTCGTGCCGAAGAACGTTTCAGTGGCCGCCCACTACGCCGATGTCATTCCCGGAACCGCAGAGGTTGTGAGCGCGCTGCGCGCCGAGGGCGTGAAGATCGGGTCGTCGACCGGCTACACCCGCGAAATCATGGCGAGGATCACGCCGCGCGCCGCCGAGCAGGGGTTTGCGCCCGACAGTCTCGTCTGCACCGGCGATACCCCCGAAGGCCGGCCGAGCCCTCTGATGTTCTACAAGGGCCTCATCGACCTCGACGTCTGGCCGGCCTGGCATGCGATCAAGGTGGACGACACGACGGTGGGCGTCGCGGAAGGCGTCAACGCCGGCGCCTGGGCGGTCGGCGTCGCCGTCAGCGGCAATGCTTTCGGCCTGTCGCTCGCCGACGCGAGGGCCCTGACGCCGGAAGAGTTCATGCGTCGCCGCGCGCGGGCGCGGGACGCCCTTTACGGCGCTGGCGCGCATTACGTGATCGATTCCGTGGCCGATCTCATCCCCGTCGTGGCCCAGGTCGAGGGACGCCTCGCCCGCTGCGAGCGGCCGTGACCCGTCCGGACTTTTGGCGAACGCGGAATCCGGCTTAGCGCGGCGCGGCCGACCGGATCGGCGCCCGCTCGAGCCCGAGCAGCAGAACCAGCGTCACGAAGACGAGGATCATCGTCAGCGCGGCGCCGGTGAAAATGTCTCCGCGGTCGGTCAGGCCGAAGATCGCGACCGGCATCGTCACCCAGCCCGGCGGATAGACCATGACCGTCGCGCCGAGCTCCCCCATCGACAGCGCGAAGTTGAGGCCGAACGCGGCGACCAGATAGGGCGCAATGAGCGGAAGCGTCACGTGCATCAGCCGGTAGGCGGGCCGCGCGCCCAGGCACGAGGCGACCTCTTCGTAGTCGGGCGCTAGGCGCGAAAGTCCGGCCGTTATGTTGCCGAACGCGAAGGCGGAAATCAGCACGTAGTGGGCGATGAAGACGATCGCGGTCGTTCCGTTGAGCAACAGCGGCTTCTGGCTGAACGCGACGAGCAGCCCGAGCCCGACGGATACCGAGGGCACCGCGCTGGGGATGAAGAACAGCAGCCCGAGCGCGTTGGCCCACCGGCCCGCCTGAGCGCGCAACGCCAGCGCAGCCCAAGCGCCGGTGACGAGCGCCAGCAAGCCGGCGACGAATCCAGTGACGAGGCTGGCGTAGACAGCGTCGCGCGCCGCGCCGCCAGTCGCGTCCCGATAGTGCTCCCAGGTGAAGCCTGTCGGCAATACGCCATTCCACTGCTGGGAGAAGCTCGCCAGAATGATCACGACGAGCGGCGCGACGAAGATCACTCCGAGAATCAGCGCGGCGAAGCTCCAGACAAGGGCTCGGCCCGACAGCGACCAGACCAGCATGACTAGGCTCCGAGTCGGCGCGCGGCGAAGCGGTAGAGGCTGGAGAGGGCGAGTGACAGCGCGACATTCACGATCGCGATCGCGCAAGCGCCCTGATAGTCCGACTCCTGGATCGCCTTGCTGTAGATCAGCAGCGGCAGCGTGATCACGCCCTTGGCGCCGATGAACAGCACGATGCCGAACTCGTTGACCGTCAGCAGAAGGCAAAGACTGCCGCCCGCAACGATCGCGGGCAGCGCCGCGGGCAGGATCACCTGGCGCACGATACGCAGCGGACGCGCGCCGAGCAGGCTTGCGACTTCGATCTGGCTGCGGTCGACCAGCGAAAAGGCGGCGAGCAGCGGTCGCAGAACGAAGGGGGTGTAGACCGTCACCTCCGCGAGGATAACGCCCCAGGCCGTATAGAGAAAATCGACTGGCGGATGGTCGAGGCCCAGGCTCGAGGTCAGCGCGCCGTTGAGGATGCCCGCCGAGCCATAGAGGAACGTGAAGGCCAGCGTCACCAGGAAGGTCGGCAGCGCGATGAACGTGTCGATGATCCGCGCGACGAGGCCCGCGCCCGGAAACGGCGCGAAGGCGAGGATCAGCCCGAGCGTCAGCCCAAGGACTACGCATCCGAGGGTCGAGGCGAGAGCAATTTCGGCGGTGTTGAGCAAGGCGCTAAGGAACGCCCTGGAGTTCAAGACATCGAACGCGGCGGCGAAATTCAGCGCGCCGGAATCGTCCATGAGCGCGGCGCGCGCGATCAGCGCCAGCGGGTAGAGGAACAGCAGTGCCAAAACGATCAGCGGCGGCGCAATCCACCAGCCGCCGAGATTGAGTTTGGCCGCGCGCGGCGCCAGCGCGACAACGTCAGACACGCGCGTCTTCCACGATCCGGTTCGCGTCAGCAGGCGAGAAGAAGAACGCCAGCTTTTCGCCGCGCGCGGGCGGGTTGGGCAGCCGCGTCGCGACGACACGCAGGACCGACTGGCCGATCTGAGCGACGAGGTGGGTCAGTTCGCCTTGCCAGTGGATCTCACGCAGTTCCGCCTCGATGCGGTTCGAGCGTTCATCGTCGCCGGTCAGGGTGAGATTTTGCGGCCGTACGCACAGGAGGCGCTCGGCGCCGACAGGATGATCGTCGCCGGCGACAACGACATTGGCCTCGCCGACCCGCACCGCGACAAAACCGCTCTTTTCCGCGTTCCCCGCGACGACCGCCGGCAACAGATTGGCGCGGCCGAGGAATTCGGCGGCGAAACGGTTGGGCGGGCGGCGATAGAGCTCGCCGGTGCGGCCGATCGCACTCAATTCGCCGTCCTTGAGAATCGCGATGCGGTCCGCGAGCGTCAGCGCTTCGCTCTGGTCGTGCGTGACGTAGAGAATGGTCAGGTCGGGCAGATCGGCATGCAGCCGGGCGATCTCCTCGACCATCGAACGCCGAATTTGCGCATCGAGCGCCGACAGCGGCTCGTCCAGCAAGAGCACACGCGGGCGCACCGCGAGCGCGCGCGCGATCGCCACCCGTTGCTGCTGACCGCCGGACAATTCGCGCGGAAAGCGCCTGGAATATTGCGACATGCCGACAATTCGCAAAGATTCCTCGACGCGCTGAGCGATCAGGTCCTTGGCGGCGCCGCGGGCGTTGAGCCCGAAGGCGACGTTCTCGGAAACACGCATGTGCGGAAATAGCGCGTAATTCTGGACGACCATCGCCAAGCCGCGCTCGTAGGGCGGCAAGTTGGTCACATCGGTTCCGCTGATGAGAATGCGCCCGCTGGCGGGGCGCACGAAGCCTGCGACCGCCCGCAACGCCGTCGTCTTGCCCGAGCCCGAGGGGCCGATCATGGCGAGAATCTCGCCCGCCGCCACCGCCATGGTCAACGGCTTCAGGACGACGGCGCCGCGATACGCGACGCTGACCTGGTCGAAGGTCACCCCCGAACCCGCCGTCGCTTTCGCCGCGGCGGCGACTGCAGACCGGCTGACGGCGGCGGAGACGGTCACGTCAGCTCCCGGTGACTTCGTGCCAGCGCTTGACGTCGGCCGGAAGGTCCTTGAGCACCTGGGCCCAGTCGGGCGTCCAGACGGTCACGCCCTTCAGGGCCTCTTGAAGACGCGTGTAGTTGGCGTCGGTGGGCGTTACGTCCTTGCGTACGGGAACACCGATCGCAACCGAGGAGACGGTCTCCTGAGCTTCCCTGGAGAGCAAAAAATCGATCAGCTTCTTGCCGTTGTCGGCGTCGGGAGCGCCCTCGACCAAGCCGATATAGTAGGGCAGCGGCAGTGCGGAATGCTCGCCGGTCGGCCCCGCGGGCCAGAAAACGCGGATATTCGGATCGTCGGCCATCTGCGACATGTTCATCTGCACGTCGCCGTTGGCGACATAGAGCTCGCCCTTGTTGACCAGCGCGGTCAGCTTGCCGGTCGACGCCGACGGGCCGACGTTGTTGGCCTGCAGCTTCTTGAGGAACTCGAAGCCCGCGTCCTTGCCGCCGAAGGAGTGGATGACCTGTAGCATCACCGCCGTGCCGTCGCCGGCCTGACCGGGAGTGGAATACTGGATCTTGCCCTTGAACTTGGGGTCGAGCAGTTCGTCATATGTGGCGGGCGGAGCCTTGAGCGCGGCGGAATCGTAAATGAAGCTGAGATAATTATAGACAAGCGGCCGATAGGCGTCGGTTCCGCCGTCGATCTGGGCTGCCGCGGCGGGCGCGAACTTCTGCAGGAGGCCTTCGGCCTCAGCCCGCTGGATGAACGGTGGCAACGTGACGAGAACGTCGGCCTGGGGGTTCGACTTCTCCTTTGCGACGCGCTCGACGATACCGCCGGAGCCGGCCTCGACATATTGCACCTTAACGCCGGTCGCCTTGGTGAAGGCGTTGAACTGGGTCTCGAACCAGCTGCCCTTGCCGTCATGCAGGCCGTCGGCCGCATAGATGGTGACGACGTCAGAGGCCGCGAAAGCGGGAGTCGCGATAGCCGCCGCGGCGGCAGTGGCGAGCAAAGCGCTCAACAGCGATTTCATGGACGGACCCTCGGGGAACTCGCAAAGAGTTGACAAGCGAGTAGGACCGGCATGTGAAGGGGCTATGACAGCCGGGAAATCGCCTCAGCCGCCGAGTTCGCCCAGCGCGTCGTCCAAAATCGTCATCGCCGCGTCGAATTCGTCGAGCGGGATGGTCAGCGGCGGACACAGCGTGACGACCCTGCCGCCGCCGAGCTTGAAGCTGAGGCCTTTGGCGAGGCAGCGATAAAGCAGTTGGTCGGCGAGGCCGGCCGGATCGCGGCCGCCGATCTCGACGCCGAAATAGCAGCCGAGACCCCGGACGTCCTCGATGTGGGGATGGCGCGATTTCATGTTGCGCAACCGTTCGAGGCCGCGCGTTCCCAGCTCCCGCGCTCGTTCGACGAGCCTTTCCTCCTCGATGACGTCGAGGGCCGCGAGCGCCGCAGCGCAGGCGACGGGGCTCTTTTCGTGGGTGTAATGGCCAAGCGCCGCGCCCGGCGCGCAGTCGAGCTTTTGCGCAGCGAGCATCGCGGCGAGCGGCATGATCCCGCCGCCGAGGCCCTTGCCGATCACCAGAATGTCGGGCGTCGCTCCCATTTGCTCGCAGGCGTAAAGCGTGCCGGTGCGTGCGAGGCAACTCGGAATTTCGTCGAAAATCAGAAGCGCGCCGTGGCGGGCGCAGGAGGCCTGCACCCGCGGCCAGAAGTCGGGCGACGGCGCCTCGACCGTTGTCCAGCGGATCGGTTCGGCGATGAGCGCGCCGACGTCGCCTTGCACCTCGAGCACGTAATCGATGTAATCGGCGAAGCGCTCGAACGGGCGGTCGTCGCCGAAGAAGCGGCGCGCCAGATCGAGCGGCGGCAGGTGTTCGGCGCCCGGGATCATCGGACCGAGCCCGCGCCGAAACAAGGCCTCGCCGCCGACGCCGATGGTGTCGAGATTGGCGCCGTGGAACGAGTCCCACAGCGAGAGCGTCTTGTGACGCCCGGTGGCGTAGCGCGCCAATTTCAGCGCCATCCCGACGGCCGCCGCCCCGCTCGGCGCGAACAAAACCTTGTCGAGCCCGTCCGGCGAGGTTTCGACGAGACGGCGCGCCAGTGTGGTCGCCGTGGAGTTTGCGTAGCGGCGCGGGCTGAACGGCAGAATCTCGATTGCGCGCGCGATTGCGGCGACGACCTTCGGATGGCCGTGGCCGAGCTGGTGCACGCTGTTGCCGTGGAAATCGAGGATGCGCCGCCCGTCGATGTCGGTCAGCACCGCGCCCTCCGCCCGCACGATCTCCGTCAGGCACGGCGTCGACAGCGACTGTCGCATGAAATAGCGCTCATCCTCGTCGAGCGCAGCGCGCGCCCGCTCGCTCAGGGACGCCCTCCACGCTGCGCGTGCTGGCGTTGCGTTCACGTCGCCTTCACTGTGCGGCAAGGCGGGGTCTTTCATCTTGCGCCGGCCAGATCGACGTCCATGTCGATGAGCGTCTCGCGCACCGCTTCGAGCGCGCCGCGCATGTCCTCCGCGGTGAGGCGGCCAATGCAGCCGATGCGAAACGAATCGGCGACGGTCAGCTTGCCCGGATAGATGACGTAGCCGCGCGCCCTCAACGAATCATAGAAGCGCTGGAAGTCGAAATTGGGGTGCTCGGGCGTGTGAAAGGTCGCAATGATCGGCGCCTGCAACGCGTCCGTCAGGAGCGTTCTAAAGCCGAGCGCACGCATGCCGTCAATCAGCACCCTTGCGTTATCGGAATAGCGACCGCGGCGGCCGGCGACGCCGCCTTCGGCCCAAAACTCCTCAAGCGCCTGATGAAAGGCGACGATGACATGGATCGGCGGCGTGAATCGAAACTGACCGGTCTTTTCGAAGGCCTTGTTCTGGTCAAACAAATCGAGCGTCAGCGTCGTCGCCTGTCCTTCCGTCCCGGCGAGCGCTTCGCGCAGGCAGATGACGAAGGCGAGTCCCGGGACGCCCTCGAGGCACTTGTTGGCCGAGGCGGCGACGGCGTCGAACGGGCCTTCCCTTGCGTCAAGAGGCAGCGCACCGAATGCGCTCATCGCGTCGATCAGAAGCCTCTTGCCATGCCGTGCGACGATCGCGGCGATGTCGTCGATCGGATTGAGGATGCCGCTCGTCGTCTCGCAATGGACGGCGAACACATGGGTTATCTCGGACGCCTCGGCAAGAATTCGGTCGACCGCAGCGAGATCGGGCGGCGTGTCCTCGGGCGTCTCGTGCAGGACGACCCTGCGCCCCGCGATCTCGAGAATGCGCCTTGCCCGCTGGCCATAGGCGCCGTTGACGAGCACGAGAACCCGGCCATGCTTCGGCGCGAAGGTCGTCAGCATCGCTTCGACGGCGAAGGTGCCCGACCCCTGCATCGGCACGGTGACATAGCGCCCCTCGCCGTGCACGACCTCGGGCAGGCGCTCCATCACCTGACGGTTAAGCGCGAGGAACGCGGCGTCGCGCGATCCCCAGTCATGAACCATGGCCTCTTTGACGGACTTAGAAGTCGTCAGCGGCCCCGGCGTCAGCAGCAGCGGATCACCGGTCTCGGACCGCGCGGGTCTGCGCAGCGCAGCGACTGCAATCATCGGAAGTCCTTCAAACGGTCAAGCCAAAGGGATAGGGAGGCATTGGCTTGCCTACTCTCAGCCTCATGGAGGTTGTGTGACAGGACGGGCTCATCGAATGAAAGGCTGCCGAGGAGGGCCCCCCTTCCTCGGCCTATTGCGGAGTCCGGTCCCGAGCATCACGAGTGGCTTCGTCGGAGCCGACGGGCTCGCTCAGGCCCAGGCCGGCCGGCAGACCTCTGCGGCATTGATCCCGTCGGGGCTATTGCGGCATCGGTCGCGTTGAATCTCGCGCAAGACCATACCACCGGTGCCTTCGCGTCCGCCCACTCGATCTGAGGACCGCAAGCGCGCCGACGAGCAGCGCGGCGTCGCGCTCGGGGTTCGTCCTCGGGTCTCCGCCGCCTCGCCGACGACGTCCGGCTGAAACGCCGCGCTTCAACCCGGCGCCGTTTGCGCGCGAGGCTCGGCGCGCCGCGGCCGCGCTTGCGCATCGAACAGCCGAGTTGTCGCCCTACGCGGCGGTTTTCGACCGACGTCCCTTCTTCGTCTCCTTGCGCATTTGGCCAAGTCCGATCTGTTTCGCCAGAGCCGAGCGTTGCGCGGCATAGTTCGGCGCGACCATTGGATAGTCGGCCGGCAAGCCCCACCTCTCACGGTACTCCTCCGGCGTCAGGCCGAGCGTCTTCAGGTGGCGCCGCAGAGACTTGAAGCGCTTGCCGTCATCCAGACAGATCAGAAAGTCCGGCGTGATCGACTTGCGGATCGAAACCGCAGGAGTCCTCGCAATCTCTTGGGCCGTGCTCTCCGCCGCTGTCCCATCCTCGCATCTCTTCACGGACCCATGCACCGCCTCGATCAAAGCCGGCAGTTCAGCGACCGGGAGAGAGTTGTAGGAAACGAACGCCGCCACGACACGAGCCGCAAGCTCGATGGAATTTGAATCACTCATGTTTGATTGACCTGGCCAACCGGTTTACGCGCAATGCGTTGCGCTCAAGGCGCCTCGATAATAGAGCGCGCAATGTAGAGCAATGGTAAATATTCAACCGCAATGAGATTCTCAAGCCCATCGCACTATTCTGACTGGAGGAGCGCACGGACGTCGCCGCGCGGCGCTTGGTCGAACACCTGCAGCGCTCCGGGTTCGCTGTGATGAAGCGACCGCCGGAGGCGGGCGGCTGGGCGGATTTTCCAAAGCTAGTCGTGCGACGGCGGGGCTCAGGCGCAATGCCTTCGCTTTTGGGGTCCTGAGTGGTTCCTGGACGGCTTGGCGCCAAGGCCATTGACGGTCGAAAGGCGTCCACATCCGAAGGATCGTGAAGGGCGGGAAGCCGACGGCCCGTTACGCGGTCTGCACCTTACTTACGCAGCGTGGTTGTGTCTCAATTGCTTCACGTAATCGAACACCTGGTCGACGACGCCAATCAGCACTATGGCCTCGATCACCTCGGCCTCGCTCGCGATGTATTGCTCCTGTCCTCGCGTTAGAGTAAAGCCCCCGCCATGCAGCGGACGGATCGTAGACGGACGATTTTGAGTTCGGGCTTGCTTTCCATGATGTGCGCCTTCGATCTCACCTCCGTTCCGAGGGAAAGTATATTTCTGTTTACGTAAGACGGTCATGTGATTTGCGCGTACCTGGATTGCATTGCTCGGGGCTTGAAACGGTTCGTCGAGGCGCGGCGATGCCGCCGTTTAGGCCGCAAATTTGGATCCGAGGCCGTTCAGCCCGATCCTCCGCATTCGCCAACAATTTCATGAACTTATTGATGGTACCGCCACCCCGGCTCGAACGGGGGACCTCTAGATCCACGATCTAGCCGTCATAGGGTCACTTGCTGTCGCGCCATATCGCACATTGTCTCTCAAGCGACTTGAAACAAAG
>NZ_JBKQOT010000236.1:0-7453 GCF_052145395.1 Roseiarcus sp. | reverse complement strand
CTTGTGTAATCATTTGATAGAACGCAGGGTTGTTCGCCGCTAGGCTGCTGACCAGCGCCTTGGGCATAATCGATACAAACAACCGTTTCTTGAGTACGAAATCAAGCACGCCGATAATAGCAACGAGTAGAGAGCACCAACAGAACAAGAGAACTATTCTATTGACATCGTTGTCGTCATTCACGATATAGATGATAACGAGAAGAGGAGCATACCATTCCAATATCACACTCACTAGTCCACTTAATGATTCCGCTGTGTTCAAAGACGTAATCATTGACAATATAATCATAATAATCATGCCACACAAGCAGACAAAAGTGCTAAGGTTATACCTTAAGACGTCTTTGTCCTGATGGTAAGCGACATTGCAAAGCTCGCGGCGAATAATAGTATAAGGGGGAATACAAATGTTCTTCTCGCCGAAATCCTAGGCAGGCCGGATACTTGCACTGTGTAGTAGTTCGTTACTCAAAGATCTACAACGAGAACGGCGAACGTCAATCCTCTGACGAGCTTATACGGCGGCGTAAACCCGTCGGGCAACACCCACAACAAGACAACTGCAAACACCGCAACAACGCCCACCACTGCGATCGGAGGCAGGGCTACTGCGGTAAATCCGACAATCGAGCCCATCAGGATCGCGAAAAAGCTCCACCCGGCGACTGACGCCACGCGCCACGCGAGCGCCGGCGCGCCGGCAAGCGCCATTCTCGTTTCTCCCCGCGCGACGGCAAGGAACTGCGTCAAAGTCGTACGGGTGAAACGCAGTTCCGATCGTCCTCGATCATCCATCGCAGGCAGATTCCGGCTCCTGTAACAACAATTCCCATCCCTCGTCCGCATTCGATCTACTACTGCGGATCGTAATCGCGGCGAAGTTTTAGCCTCGGCCGCGTTATTGACCTATCCGCTGGTCTACCACGCGTCTGCATTCAACCAAAATACCGGATCCGCGGGGCGGCAGCGAGCGCTTGAAAGCCTCGTACCGGCAGCGAGACCAGCGCTCGAGCCAAGACCGCGTCACAGAAGGGCCTCGCGCACCGCCGCCCGAAGCGCCGGCGCCACATCGGCTTCGAACCACGGATTCGTGCGAACCCAGATCGCGCTGCGCCAGCTTGGATGCGGAAGCGGGAAGAAGGCGGGGCCATAGTCGCGAAACCGCCGCACCGTCTCCGTCACGGTTGCGCTGCGGCGGTCGCCAAGGTAGCCGGCGTGAGCGTAAACGCCGGCGAGCAGCGTCAGGCGCCTGTTTGGCAGGACCGCGAACAGGCTCTCGTGCCAGAGCGGAGCGCATTCCGGGCGCGGCGGCCGGTCGCCCCCCGCTCGCCTCCCGGGATAGCAGAAACCCATCGGAACGAGCGCGACGCGCTGGGAGTCGTAGAAGGTCGTACAGTCGATTCCCATCCAGTCCCGTATGCGCGCGCCGCTCGCGTCGTCCCACGGCACGCCGCTGGCGTGGACCTTGGCGCCGGGCGCCTGGCCCACGACGACGATGCGGGCGCCCTCGCCGGCCTGGACGACCGGGCGGACCCCATGCGGCAGGTGAGGCGCGCAAACGGCGCAGCTGCGGATGTCGACGAGCAGACGTTCGAGCGGCGAGGTCACCCCCTGCCGCCCTCACTCTGCGCCGCGCGCGCTGCGCGGAAAACGGCGACGAATTCGGCGAGTGTCTTCTCGTCCATGTCGGACACCGCGACATAGGCGAGGTTGGCGTCCGTCCAGCGTGCGACGTGATAGCCGTCGATGGTCGTGATCCCGTCGGCGCCGCGGGTCCCTCGGGCGTCAAGCGGCAGTTCGGTTACGGCGACCAGATGCTCATTGTGGCGATAGACGAGCGTCGGAGACGGGACGCGGTCGACGACGGCGACGCGGCCGCCGGCGAGCGGGAAACCCTGTGGAGCGAGATCGACAATGCCGGCGCTGACCGTCGTGCGGCCCGCGAGCCACGGCTTCACCGTGTGCCGGTCGGACGAGGCGACGTCGAAGGGCTGGCCGACGACCGCCGCCCGGGCGAAATCCGAGACGAGGTTTTCCGCCACCGCGTGCGACGGGTCCGGAACGCGCAACGACATGAGCGCAACGCCGGCGGCAAAGCCGAGCACGGCGAACGAAGCGGCGAGCGGCAAGGCCTGCCGCCAGTGCGACGGGCGCGCCTTCGGCGCGAGTTCAACGACGTTCGCCGGCTCCGCCGGCCCCCCAGCATCCGCTAGCGCCAGCACGCTGTCGATCAGGGCTTTCGGCGCGGCTTCTCGCGGCGCATGGCGGCGCACGGCGGCCCTCACCGCCTCGAGCCTGCGGTATTCCGCGGCGAGTTCGGAATCAGCAGCCAGATCGCGATCGAAAGCCAGCGCGTTTGCGGCGTCGAGTTCGCCGTCGAGGGCGGCGTGGAGACGGAGGCTGTGGGAGTCGGACGCGGGATCGCTCATAACTCTGCTTTCATGGATTTCGCCAGCGCGCAGCGGGCGCGCGCAAGGCGCGACATGACGGTGCCCAAGGGCAGGCCGGCCGCATCGGCGATGTCGCGGTAAGACAAGCCGTTGACGTCGCGCATGACCAGAATCTCCAGCAAGGGCGACGGGAGTGCGGCGATCGCGCGTCTCAGTTGCGCCCCGTCTTGGGCAGCAATCAGGGTCGCCTCCGGATCGGAAGCGCCCTGATCGCCGGCGGGCATGATCGCGTCGAGGTCGCCGAGATCGCCGGCGAAGGCGACGTCCTTGCGCCGGTTCCGCGCCATCCAGGTGATCGCCGCGTTGCGGACGATGGCGAGAAACCAGGGCTTCGGACGGTCCACCGCAGTGGTTTCGAGCGCCTTCAGCGCGCGCACCGCCGCCTCCTGAACGATGTCCTCGGCGTCGTCGGCGTCGCGGCAGAGCCATTTCGCCAGGGAGTAGGCGTCGTCCAGCAGCGGCGGCACGGTGGCGAGGAAGCGCGCGGCGGCGAGGGGACTGGCCGGGGTCATCGGGCGGCCGACTGTGTCCCTTCTTCCCGTTCCCGGAGAGAAGGCGGCCGGCGAGAGCCCGCTCCCCGCGTGCGCAGGGCGAGGGGGCGCACTTCTACTTCGCCCGCTCCTTCAGGAACGCGATCACGTCCGCGCGGTCCTGCGGGTTGTCGAGGTGAAAGAACATTTTCACCCCCGGGACGAAAGCCTGAGGATTCGTCAGCCACTTGTCGAGAGTCTCCTCGGTCCAGACGATATTCGCGCTTTTGAGGGCGCCCGAATAGGCGTAGTCGGGCAAAGACCCCGCCTTGCGGCCATAGACCCCCCGGTGCCGGGGTCCCACGTCGTTCTGGTCGAGCGAGTGGCAGTCGGTGCAGGCCTGATAGATCTCTTCGCCGTGGGCCGGATCGCCGACAGGCGCGGACACAGCCGGGCCGGCGGCGAGCGCCGCCAGCAACCCAATCATCCTACGCATGGCGATCCTTCAGGTCAGGTCGGAATCGGTCACGGCGAGGCTTGTCGGCGTCGGGACATAGGCCACTTCGCGCACGCCGAGCCATTTGCGGAGTTCCCCCGCCGGCACGACCTTCGGCCCGGGCGAGGGGGCGGTTCCGGGCGCAGGCTGCGGAAACGCGCTCGACCGGGCCGTATGGAAGGTCACATTGCCCTCGACCTTCTGCATCAACTGGTGGATATGGCCGTTGAGCACGGTCACCGAGCCGAATCGCGCGAGCAGCGCCAGCGCCTGCGCCGAGTCCTCGGTGCCCCAGCCCCAGTCGGGCGCGATCATCCACAGGGGGATGTGGCAGAAGACGACGATCGGCGTCGAGGCCGACTTGCCGCTGAGGTCGCCTTCGAGCCAGGCGACCTGCTCCGCTCCAAGCGAACCGAGGCCGTTCGTCTTCAGGTCGACGACGTTGTTGAGTGACACGAAATGCACGCCGCCGTGGTCGAACGAATACCAGCCGCCGCCCGCGCCCTTGCCGAAGCGCTCAAGCCAGGCGTCGCGCGTCTTCGCGTCCGTGATGTCGTGTTCGCCCGGCGAATAGTGGACGTCGAGCTTCGCGCGCTTGATCATTTCGAGCGCGTCATCGAACTCGGCGGCTTTCGCCGTATGGGTGATGTCGCCGGTTTGGATGATGAAGGCGGGGCTTCCCGGCATCGTCAGCACCTTGTCGATCGCGGCGCCGAAGGTCGCCCTCGCGTCGGGGTTGGCGGGCTTGGAAAAGCCAATGTGGCTGTCAGAAAGCTGGACGAAAGAGAAACCTCCTTCGGCCGCCTTCGCCGAGCCGATGAGCCGCGAGGCCGGCACGCCGCCCGTCACGGTCCAGACCACTCCGGTCCCCGCCCAGAGCATGCATTTCAGGGATTGGCGGCGGTCTATCGCGCCATCGTCGCTCCGCGTCGTCATGTCTCATCCTCTTGGCTAGGCGCTTTGCGCGCCGGACAGGAGTGAGACTCGGACAGGACGCGGCTTATTCCGGACCGGACGAGATTCTTTATCGCGAGCGCTTGATCCGGTTTCCCGGAGGCGAGTCGAGGGGTCAGCGCCACGCGCGCTCGATCAAGGCGCCTCCGGCTCTATCGCGCCGCGACCTTCTCGATCCGCAGCAGCGTAAAGAGCTTCATCGGCGGAAGTCCCCGCCGCTCGCTGATCCGGGCGTCCGGCCGTGAGGCGATCCAGTCGCCGATCGCCGAATACGGGAAATTTGGATGCCAGCCGAGCCAGGCGGCGGCCGTCTCCATCCGATGCTCGACCGCCTTGCGCACGCCCTTGTCGGCGGCGAAATGGTTCATCACGACGAGCGTCCCGCCCGCCCGCAGGACCCGCCAGGCTTCGTCCAGCGCCCGGGCAACGTCGGGGACGACGCTCATCACATAGGGCGCGAGCGCCACGTCGAAGGCCGCGTCGGGGAATTCCAGCGCGGCCGCGTCCATCACATGCAGGCCCTTCACCTGGGAAAGGCCTTGCCGGTCCACTCGCGTCCGGGCCGCGCGCAGCATGGGTGCGCTGATGTCGATGCCGGTGGCGTGCACATTGGCCGGCAGCAGCGGCAGTTCGAGCCCGGTGCCGACCCCGATCACCAGGATCTCGCCGCCCGGTCCGGCCGCTTGCGCCGCGGCCTGTGCCGCCGCGAGCCTGCCCGGGTGAAATGGCAGATCGAAAAGAAGGTCGTAGATCGGCGCCCAGCGACTGTAGGCCGCCTGCGCGTGATGCCCGGCATAGCCGCGCGTCGCATGGATCGGATTCAAATTTTGCCGTCCTCATGCCACGCTAGGACCGGCGCGGCGTTTCGCCTGGGCTCAAGATTTGCGCAGAACGCTGTCACTTGCAACAAATCTGTAACATTTCGTCGTCTGCGAGAACGGCGCGACGCATCGTCGCAGCGGCGTGACGAACCCTTGTCGCCGTCCGCGCCCGACGCAATCTTCCAGGAGCGGCAGATCCGCGCACTTGATGCGGACTCCGCAGTGGTATGTGGATATCGTTAACCCGGGGGCGCAGAAAACTGCCGCCCGGTGATCTTGAAGGAGAAACACCCGTGGGGCTCAAAGGTTCCAAGACTGAGCAGCATCTCAAGGACGCCTTCGCCGGCGAGTCGCAGGCGAACCGCCGCTATCTCTATTTCGCCAACAAGGCGGACGTTGAAGGCTATCCTGATGTCTCCGCACTGTTCCGCTCGACGGCGGAGGGCGAGACAGGCCACGCGCACGGCCATCTCGAATATCTCGAAGCGGTCGGAGATCCGGCCACAGGCCTGCCGATCGGCCCGACCAAGGCCAATCTCGCCAGCGCCGTCGCAGGCGAGACGCACGAATATACCGACATGTATCCGGGCATGGCCAAGGACGCGCGCGCCGAGGGCTTCGACGAGATCGCCGACTGGTTCGAAACGCTCGCTAAAGCCGAGCGTTCGCACGCCAACCGCTATCAAAAGGCCCTGAACGAGCTGGGCTGAACCGAAGGCGCGAACGCTCGCCCGTCCCCCTTCCGCCCGCGGAAGCGGGGCGGGCGACGACGCGCGTATGGCGGCTTCGCCCGCGCGCGGATGGTCATTTCTTCACGGGTGACAGGCATGGCCTCAACGGTCAGCGAAGGCAATCTCAAGGCGCCGATCCGACATCCGCTCGATTGGCAGAATCCCGAATTCTACGACGAGGCCGCGCTCCTGAAGGAAATGGAGCGCGTGTTCGACATCTGCCACGGCTGTCGCCGTTGCGTCAGCCTGTGCCAGTCGTTTCCGACCCTGTTCGATCTGGTCGACTCCTCGGAATCGATGGAAGTCGACGGGATCAAGACCGAGGACTACAGGAAGGTCGTCGAGCACTGTTTCCTGTGCGATCTGTGTTACATGACGAAGTGTCCCTACGTGCCGCCGCACGATTGGACCCTCGACTTCCCGCACCTGATGCTGCGCGCCAAGGCGGTCCAGTACCGTAAGAAGGGCGCAAGCTTCCGCGACCGGACCCTGACCAACACCGACGCCATGGGCGCGCCGCTCGCCAATCCCGTCATGGCGCCGGTAGTCAACCTGCTGAATTCCATGCGTCCCGCGCGCAAGGCGCTGGAGGCGGTCGGCGGAATCGACGCCGAGGCCTGGCTGCCGACGTACGCTTCGCGTCCGTTGCGCAAACGGCTCGACATCCTGCCCCCGGAGACGCAAGGCGAGCCGGCCGGGCGCACGACCGGCAAAATCGCCCTCTTCGCCACCTGCTACATGAACCGCAACGAACCAGACCCCGGCGAGGACCTCGTCGCGGTCTACGCGCATAACGGCATTCCCGTGACTCTGACGCCGCACGAGAAATGCTGCGGCATGCCGCGGCTGGAGCTTGGCGATCTCGAAGCCGTGTGCCAGCACAAGGAGATCAACATCCCGGTGTTGGCGACGCTTGTCGACGAGGGCTGGGACCTGACGGCGTTGATCCCCTCCTGCGTGCTGATGTTCAAGCAGGAGTTGCCGCTGATGTTCCCCGACGACGCCGACGTGATGAAGGTGAAGGGGGCGTTCTACGACCCGTTCGAATACCTCATCCTGCGCGCCCGCGAGGGCAAGCTCAGGACGGACTTCAAGACGCCGCTCGGCAAGGTCGCGCTTCACGCCGCCTGTCATCAGCGGGTGCAGAACATCGGCCCCAAAACCAAGGAAGCCTTGTCGCTCGTGCCGGGCACGGAGGTCGACCTGATCGAGCGATGCTCCGGCCACGACGGAACTTATGCGGTGAAGGCGGAATTCGCCAAATTCGCCATGAAGATCGTCAAGCCGGTGGTCGCCCGGGTCGACGCCGCCAAGCCCGACCATTTCGGTTCGGACTGCGCCATGGCGGGCCATCATATCGCCCATGCCCGCAAGGCCGGCGGCGAGCCCGAGCATCCGATCTCGCTCTTGCGCAAGGCCTACGGAGTGTGACCCATGCTCACGCGTGAAAGCCTGTACAGTCTCGAGACCTACGCCCAGATGCGCAACGAGTTCCGCGCCAGGGTGATGGCCCACAAGAGGATTCGGC
>NZ_JBKQOT010000235.1:0-2859 GCF_052145395.1 Roseiarcus sp. | reverse complement strand
AGTGAGCATCGACGTGCTGCGCCGCTCGGAATAGAAGCGCGTCTGGATCGGCCCCGTGGAGCGTCTGGCGGCTTGACGCCGCCGGCCGCCGGCGTTGGCGAGCGCTGCGAATTTATGCTAACCGCGCCTCCGGACTTCCGGGGATGCTCTCGTGGCGAACAGTGCAGGCGGCGTTGCGGCTCGCGCGATTGTGTTCTTCGGGATCTGGCTCGCGATCGCGGGCTGGCAGCTCAAGGATATCCCCGTCGGGGTCGCCGCCGCCGCCGCGGCGACCGGGGTGAGCCTCGCGCTTTTTCCGCGGCTTGCCCCCGGGTTACGGTTCGGCGCCCTGGCGGCGCTCGCCGCCATTTTCCTGCGCGGGTCGATCGTCGCCGGATTTGACGTCGCCCGCCGCGCGCTGAGCCCGGAGCCTGACGTCCGCCCGGGCTTCGTCATATTCCCGCTCCGCATCGCTCCGGGCCTCGCGCGCAACGCTTTCAGCGCGCTGTCGAGCCTGCAACCTGGCGCCTTGCCGACGGGCGCTGAAGACAACGCGCTCATCGTTCACGCCATCGATGTGACCCAGCCGGTCCAGGCGGCGCTGGCGGCCGACGAGAACCTTTTCATGGCGGCGGTCGGCTATGAATGATTTCCTGCTCGCCGCGGCCGGCCTGACGCTTCTCACCGTCGCCGTCGGCCTCGCCCGGGTGCTCTACGGCCCCGGCGAGGTCGACCGCATCATGGCGGCGCAACTTTTCGGGACGGGCGGCATCGCGGCCCTTCTCCTGATCGCCTCCGCCGCCAGCGTGCCCGTGCCGGGCGTCGAGGACGTGGCGCTCGGGGTCGCGCTGCTCGCCGCGTTCGTCTCGCTCGCCTTCGTCAACGCCGCCGGCGGCGCGTCCGAATCCGCGGGGCGCGGCGAGTGAGCGCCGCGATCGACCTTTTCAGCGTGGTCGCGATCGGCGCGGGCGTGTTCTTCTTCTTCGCCGGCGCCGTCGGATTGCTTCGATTCCCCGACTCGCTCACGCGACTGCATGCGCTGTCGAAGGCCGACAACCTCGGTCTGGGCCTCGTCGTGCTTGGGCTCCTGCCCCGCGCCGGCAGCCTTCAGGAGGCGTTGAAGCTCGTGGTCGTCTGGGCGCTGGTCCAGATTTCCGGCGCGGCGGCGTCGCAGATGATCGGGCGGGCGCTGCGGCTCGAGGGGTCGAAAAAGTGACCCTGCTTTCGGTCCTGGACATTGGCCTCGGCGCGATCGTCCTCGGCGTCGCCGCCTGGACGGTGCTGACCCGCGATACGTTCGCCGCGGTCGTCGGATTCGTCGTCTACGGGCTGCTCGTGTCGATCGTCTGGGTCCGCCTCTATGCGCCCGACGTCGCCCTGACGGAGGCCGCCATCGGCAGCGGCGTCACCGGCGTCCTGCTCGTCACCGCGGGGACGCGTCTTGCCGGCAACCGGACGGAGCCCGAGCGGGGCTTGTCGATCAAGATTCCGGCGGCCCTGCTTGCGCTGCTCACGACCGCCGCGCTCGCCGCCGCCGTCCTGCTGCTCCCCGACAACGCACCGTCGCTCGCGCCCGCCGCGGACAAGGCGCTCGCGACGACCGGCCTCGGCAATCCGGTCACCGCCGTGCTGATCGCCTATCGGTCTTTCGACACGATGCTCGAGAAGATCGTGCTCGTCCTGGCGGTGGTCGGCGTCTGGTCGGTGGCGCCCGACCGCTTCTGGGGAGGCGCGCCGGCGCCGCTCGGTCGTCCGGCGCCGCAGGGCGACCTGCTGCTGCTCGCCAAGGTGCTCACTCCCATCGGGATCCTGGTCGGCCTGCACATGTTCTGGGCCGGCGCTGACGAGCCAGGCGGCGCCTTCCAGTCGGGCGCGATCCTGGCGGCGATGTGGATCGTCGTCATGATGGCGCGGATGGCGGAGCCGCCGCGGATCGGCGCGCGCTGGCTGAGGCTCACGCTGGTCGCCGGGCCCGCCGTCTTCCTCGCCGTCGGCCTCCTGGGCCCATGGATGGCCGGCGCGTTCTTCGCCTATCCGGTAAATTTCGCCAAGCCGATCATCATCGTCATCGAGGCGTTCATGGTTCTCACGATCGCGGCGACCCTGCCCATGCTGGTCGCGGGGCCGCCGAGCCGGAACTCCGAGCCATGAATCCTGCGGCGCTCTCCGGGTTGGTCGGGGCCGGGCTCGTCGGGCTCGGCCTCTACAGCCTCATCGTCAACCCTCAGCCGCTGCACAAGCTGCTCGCCTTCAACCTGATCGGCAGCGGCGTGTTCCTGGTGTTCGGCATCGTCGCGCGCCGGGGAGCGGTCGGGCCTTTCCCGTTCGATCCGGTGCCGCAGGCGATGGTGATCACCGGCATCGTCGTCGCATTCGCCGCGAGCGCGCTGGCCGTCGCGCTGATGCTGCGGCTTTCCGAGGAGGCCGGACGCGTCACGCTCGACCCGGACGCCTGGACGAAGCCGGACGACGGAGCCAAAGACCCATGACGCCGGCGGACGCGACAACGCCCGGCGGCTTTCTGCTGGTTCTGGCGATCCTCGCGCCGTCAGCCGGGATCCTCGCCTCGTTCCCGCTCGGCGGCCGCACCGCCGAGCGCATCCTGCTCGTCCTCTCGCCGATAGGGCTCGCCCTGGCGGCGGCGATCGCAGCGCTCGTGTGGCGCTCCGGCCAGCCGATCGCCTACGTCGTCGCGGGCGTTGCGCCCCCGCTCGGCATCGCGCTCCGGGCCGACGGGATCTCGTCGGTCATGCTCGTGGCGACCGCCCTGCTCGTCCCGGCCGCGGCGGTC
This sequence comes from Roseiarcus sp., assembly GCF_052145395.1. Lineage (NCBI taxonomy): Bacteria > Pseudomonadati > Pseudomonadota > Alphaproteobacteria > Hyphomicrobiales > Roseiarcaceae > Roseiarcus > Roseiarcus sp. Next base: position 89 of record NZ_JBKQOT010000235.1, on the reverse strand, counting down.
TTTGCGCGCGCAAGCTTCGCGACGCCGCCGGACGTCCTGGAAACGCGCAAGGGCCTCACGTTCTGGATCATGCTGCAGGCGATCTGGGC
>NZ_JBKQOT010000234.1:0-9678 GCF_052145395.1 Roseiarcus sp. | reverse complement strand
CCCCGCTCGAAAATTTTCCCGCTAAGTCTTTGATTTGATGGTGCTGCAAGAGAGGATTGAACTCTCGACCTCTCCCTTACCAAGGGAGTGCTCTACCACTGAGCTACTGCAGCATCCGGGCGCTCGTGGGCGCCGAAAGAGCGTCGGGCTTTTGCCACAGGCGGGGTCCCATGGCAAGCCGATGACAGTCGGCCGACGTCATTCGCTTTCGGACCCTTCGATCGTCCGGCGATGCTTGGTCATCTCGGTGCCGGCAAAATCCATAAACGCGCGAACGCGCGCCGAGCGCCGCAGGTCCGAGTGAGTGAGAATCCATAAGCCCTGGTCCCATTCCCGCAGCGGCGGACCCATCCGCGTCAGGGCGGGGTTCTGCTCGCCGAGGTAGCAGGGGAGCGGCGCGGCGCCGACGCCGAGCGCGATCATCTCGAGCACGGAATGAATCGAGTTCGCCCGCGCGGCGAGCCGCTCCGGACGGACGTTCGACTCGACCCAGCGGCGCGCGAGCGGCGGCCCGAAGTCGTCGACGAAGCCGACGAAGGGAACCGAATCGACCCGTCCGGTCCCGCTTCCGTCAGCGAGGTCGCGGCGGCAGTACAGCGCCCAGCGCACTGTGCAGATGCGCCGGCCGACCAGGGTCTCGGGCGGATCGTTGGTCACCCGGATCGCGACGTCCGCGTCGCGCCGGCTGAGGTTCAGCTCCTGTTCCGACAGGATAAGATCAATGACGACGCCCGGGTTTTGCCCCTGAAACTGCGCCAGGATCGCGGGCATGAAACGCTGCCCGATCGCTTCCACCGTGGTGACCTTGAGCCGTCCCGTGGGCCTCGCGTCGCGGCCCGCCACGCGCCGCTCGAATTCCATGATGGATTCGGCCATCAGGTTGGCGAGCGCGATCATCTCGTCCCCGGCGGCCGTCGGGTCGTAGCCGAAGCGCGAGCGTTCGAACAGAGGCGCGCCGACCCGCGCCTCGAGCGCGCCGAGCCTGCGGAACACGGTCGAATGGTTCAGGCCGAGCAGCGCCGCAGCCCCGGCCAGCGAGCGCGAATCGGCGATCGCCTTCACCAATCGAAATTCGTCCCAGCTAAGCTCCGCGTCCATCGAACCAAAATTCTGCCGCCGCTCCGGGTCAGCACCCTGCGCCCGCGGACCCGGCGCCCGCAAGTCCGGAGACCGGACTATTGTGGTCATAGGACCTTCACGCTCACTCGCCTCTCGGCGCCGCCGCCCGCCGCAGGCGGTCGTTGATCGCCGCGCCCAGGCCGCGCCTCGGAACGGGCGCGGCGGCGATCGCAGCGGCGCCGGATTCATCGAGCGCACGCAGATAGGCGAAGAGATGGGCCGCGGCCTCGGCGAGATCGCCTGACGGCGAAAGGTCGAGGCGGATCCGGTCAGGGCCGCCCGCCAAGGCGCCGCCGAAATCGAGCGCCGCTTCGTCCGCCGAAACAGCGACCGCGTCGAGCCTGAGGCGCGCGCGCGGCGCATAATGCGAGGCGAGCTGACCCGGCGCATTGGGCGCGTCGCGGGTCTTAGGCTCCTGCGCGAGCGGCCGCCCGAGCGCCGCCGCGATCGCCTCCTCGGGAACGGCGCCCGGACGGAGCAGAGTTGGCCCCGCGGTGAGGCAGGCGACGATCGTCGATTCGAGTCCGTGGCGCGAGGGCCCGGCGTCCAGAATCCAGTCGATGCGGCCGTCGAGGTCGGCGAAGACATGCGCGGCGGTGGTCGGGCTGACGTGGCCCGAGCGATTGGCCGAAGGGGCGGCGAGCGGGCGCCCGGTCGCCTCGATGAGCGCGCGGGCGACCGGATGGTCGGGAGCGCGCAGCGCGAGCGTGTCGAGCCCCGCGCGGGCGAGCAGGCTCACCCGGCAGGTCGCCGCAACCGGCAGGACCAGGGTCAACGGCCCCGGCCAGAAGGCGCGCGCGAGCCGCTCGGCGTCGGCGTCGAACCTCCCGTGCTCGCGCGCCGCCTCGACGCCGAGCACATGCGCGATCAGCGGATTGAAGACGGGGCGACCTTTCGCCCCATAGATGGCGGCGACCGCCTCGTCCGACGTCGCGTCGGCGGCCAGCCCGTAAACGGTCTCGGTCGGCATGGCGACGAGGCCGCCCTGGCGCAAACTTTCGGCCGCCGCGGCGACCGCTTCCGGCGTCGCCGGGACCTGCCGCGTTCGTCGCGGACTCTTCGTCATCGTTTCTATCCGCCGAATGCGTGAGAAAATGGTCTATATTTAAGCGGGTTCAGCTTTGAACTATCAAGCGGGCGCGTCGACGCCGAAAAAGTGCGGAGGAGTTCTCATGACGTATCGATCCCCAGTCGCCGATATCCTGTTCTCCCTCAAGGCTGTCGCGGGCCTGCCGGAGCTCATCGACGGAAAGCTCGACGGGGAGTTCGACTGGGAGACGATCGCCTCTGTCATCTCCGAGGCCGGGCGCTTCGCCACCGAGGAGATCGCACCGCTCAACCGCACCGCCGACACCGCTGGCGCGGCTTACGAAAACGGCGTCGTGACGACGCCTCCGGGCTTCGCCGACGCCTATCGCCGCTGGGCCGAGGCCGGCTGGGGCGGCGTCTCGGCCCCGGCTGAGTTCAGCGGCATGGGACTGCCGCACCTCGTCAACGTCGCCTGCACCGAAATCTGGAACGGCGCCTCGATGGCCTTCGCCCTTTGCCCTCTGCTCACCGAAGGCGCGATCGGCGCGCTCAAGACCTACGGCTCGCGCGAGCTCCTCGGCACCTATCTGGAGGCCATGGTCTCCGGGCGCTGGACCGGCACCATGAACCTGACCGAGCCGCAGGCCGGCTCGGATCTCAACGCGGTCAGGACCCGCGCCGAGCGCGCCGACGACGGAACCTACCGCCTGTTCGGGCAGAAGATCTTCATCACCTACGGCGAGCACGACATGGCGGAGAACATCGTCCATCTCGTGCTCGCCCGCTTGCCCGGCGCGCCGGCCGGCACGCGCGGCCTGTCGCTGTTCCTCGCGCCGAAGTTCTTGGTCAACCCGGACGGGACCTTGGGCGCGCGCAATGACGTGCGCTGCGCCAGCATCGAGCACAAGCTCGGCATCCACGGCTCGCCGACCTGCGTGATGATCTTTGGCGAGAGCCAGGGCGCCAAGGCTTGGCTCGTTGGCGAGGAGAATCGCGGCCTCGCCGCCATGTTCGTGATGATGAACGCGGCGCGGCTCGCCGTCGGGACGCAGGGCGTCGCCATCGCCGAGCGCGCCTATCAGCAGGCGCTGGAGTTTTCGCGAGAGCGCCGGCAGGGCCGCAGCGCCAAGGGCGGCGACGGCAAGGGCGAGGTCGGAATGTCGCCGATCATCGAACATCCCGACGTGCAGCGCATGCTGATGACGATGAAGGCCTACGCCCATGCGGCGCGCGGGATCTGCCACCTGACCGCGGCCTCGCTCGACCTCGCCAGCCACGGACGGACGGAGGAGGAAAGGGCGGCCGGCGCCAATCGGGCCGCGCTCTTGACGCCGATCGCCAAGGCCTTCTCGACCGACCTCGGCGACGAGGCGACGTCGATCGGCGTGCAGATCCACGGCGGCATGGGCTTCATCGAGGAGACCGGCGCGGCCCAGCACATGCGCGATTCCCGGATCGCCGCGATCTACGAGGGGGCCAACGGCATCCACGGCGTCGACCTCGTGCTGCGCAAGCTGCCGCTGGCCGGCGGCGCAACGGCCCGAAACGAGGTCAACGCGATCCGCGATGTCGCGCGGGCGGTGTCCGAGCGCGGCGGCCCCGCGTTCGGCGCGACCAGCGCGCGGCTGTCCGAGGCGGCGGAGGCGCTCGACCAGGCGACCCGCGCCATGCAAGCCTGGCTGGCGACCGACACCGAGTCGGCGCTCGCTGGCGCGTCCCCCTATCTGCGCCTGTTCGGCCTGACGCTCGGCGGCGGTTGCCTCGCCAAGGCGGGGCTGGCCGCCCAGGCCCTTGCCCGCGATGGCGACGACAGCGAACTCGCCCGGGTCGCGCTTGCGCGATTCTACGCGGAGAAGCTGCTTCCCGTCGCCCCGGGCCTCAACCGGATCGTCGCGTCCGGCGCCGCGTCGCTGAGCGCCTACGAGGCGGTTCTGGCGGACGGCTCATGAGCGCCAGGATCGAGGTTGCGCGCGAGGGGGCGGTTCTGATCGCCGCCTTCGCGCGCCCGGAGAAGAAGAACGCGATCACCGGCGCCATGTACGAGGCGCTGATCGAGGCGTTCGCGCTCGCGGGTCGCGGCGGCGTCTTCACCGCGGGCAACGACATCGGCGATTTCCTGTCGATCGCTTCCCGAGCGGCCGGTTCGCCCGACGCCGCCGCATTCCCGGCCTCGCGTTTCGTGGCCAGGCTCGCCGATTTCGAAAAGCCGCTCGTCGCCGCGGTTGACGGTCAGGCGGTCGGCGTGGGGACGACGCTGTGCTTCCACTGCGACCTCGTTTACGCGACGCCGGCCGCGCGGTTCCACATGCCGTTCGTCAATCTCGGCCTCGTGCCCGAGGCGGGATCGTCGCTGCTCGCGCCGCAGCGCTTCGGCCGCGCCAAGGCGGCGGAGCTCCTCATGCTCGCCGAGCCGTTCGACGGCGAGGCCGCGCTTGCGCTGGGCTTCGTCAACGCGCTCGTTCCGGCCGAGTCGCTTCTCGCCCATGCGGTCGGCAAGGCCGCCGCCCTCGCGGCCAAGCCGCGCTCGGCGCTGCTCTCGACGCGCCGTCTCCTGCGCGGCGACCTCGCGCCGCTGAAGGCGCGGTTGGCGGAAGAGAACCAGGCTTTCGCCGCTGCGCTCGCCTCTACCGAAGCCCGCGCCGCCTTCATGGCGTTCATGGCCGGCGCGAAGAAATAGCCGGGTCGCCGGCCTTGCGCCTTCACCCGCCGTAGCGGCTGGCCAGATCGGCCGCAAGCCGCGCGGTCTCGTTGAGATAGCGCTCGATCACGGCGTTGGCGGCCGGCCCGCAGACCCGATAGCTGGTCGCGTAGTCGCGAAAGCCCTTGTTGTAGGCGCCGGCGAGCAGATTGCGGCGCTGCTCGAGGCTCTCGGCGTCGAGGAGCGCGGCCATCTTGGCGCGAAATTCGGCGCTGTCGCCGAGGCCGCAGAGATCGCGGAGATAGGCGAGCGAGCCGAGCAGTTCGGCGAGCCTCAGGAGTTGCGGTTCGTAGGGCGGCGGACGTTCCGGCGGCGGCGCAGGCGCTTGCGTTGACGGTGGCCGCGCGGGTGGCGCCGGCGCCGAGGCTAAGGGCGCGGCTTTGGACGCCGGCGATTCGGCCGCCCCGCCCTGGCCGATCAACGCGGCGAGGACCGACGCTGCGATGACGATCGCCGCGGACCGCCTCACCGGCTTGTGCTCTCGATGCGTTTTGCGCTGGCGATGACTTCCGCGAGCTCCGGGGTGGTCAAGAGCGAGGCGCTGGCTTCCGGTTCGATCCAGGCGACAGCGTCGATTTCCTTGCTGACGCGCGCCTCGCCCCGGATCCAGCGGCCGACGAACGAGGCGATGACGAAATGCGCCCGGATCCGACCGCCCTCGCGCACGAGCGGCTCGACATGCCGGTTGAAACCGATCACCTCCGCCTCGACGCCGACCTCCTCGCGAAGCTCGCGTAGCCCCGCCTCGACCAGGGTTTCGCCGACCTCGACCACCCCTCCGGGCAGCGAAAAGCGCCCGGCCATCGGCGGCCGCGCCCGGCGCCCGACCAGAACCCGCCCCTCACGGAACACGGCGATCGAAACAGCGAGGATCGGACGCGGCGGATAGAGCCGGTCCTCGGGCCCGTCATTGGCCATGCGGAAGGCTCCCAATCGGACTCCTGGCGCGAACGGCGGCCGGGACGCAGGCGGGGAAAAGCTTTTGCGGCGGGCGGGCGACGGGAGCTGAGGTCATGGGCTTTGGCGTTCGAGAGTCGGCCGCCTTCCTAGCACGGAGTCGGCGCCGAGGCCGCAGCGGTCTTGCCATGGCGGCGTCCCGGCGCCACCCTTGCCGCCGCTCCTGTCCTCCGTCGGCAAGCGGTGCCTTCATGACGTTGCTCGTATTCGGCCTGGTGATCTTCCTCGGTCTTCACTCGATCCGCATATTCGCCGAGAGCGGGCGGGAACGCGCGATCGCGCGTCTTGGCGAAGGACCGTGGAAGGGCGTCTACGCCCTTTTGTCGCTCATCGGCCTGGTGATGATCATCTGGGGGTTCGGCGAGGCGCGGTGGACGGCCCCAATCCTCTGGGCGCCGCCGTTCTGGACGAGCCACATCGCGGTGCTTCTCATGCTCATCAGCATGATCCTGCTCGCCGCCTACCTCCTCAAGACGAGTCATATCGCGGTCGCGGTCCATCACCCGATGCTGTGGGCGGTCGTCATCTGGGCCGTCGCGCATCTCCTGGCCAACGGCTCCGCGGCCGACCTCGTGCTCTTCGGCGCGTTCCTCGTCTGGTCGCTCCTGGACCTGTCGGCCAATTACGCGCGCGATCGGGCTAAGGCGATCGCCTATCCCGCGCCGAACTGGGGCGCGACCATCGGAGCGGTCGTGATCGGAATCGTCGTCTGGGGCCTTCTGATCGGCGGGCTCCACCTCTGGCTGTTCGGCGTCGCGCCGCTGGCGATGTAGGGGTTCGCGCCTGACACGGGGTTCCCAGCTCGATCGGGTGATTGGAGGCAGGGAACGAAGCGCCAAGTCGTCCCGAGCCATTGAACGTCGCGAATCGACGTCAAGCTGCCGTTGCAGGCCGCCGGAGCGCGACGTCTTGCCAACCCCGCCTGACAAGCGCACAATCTTTTTGGCGCGGGACACGCAACCCGCGCAGGGATCTTCGGCCGTCTCGCCGCGCTCGCGATCAAAGACGGACTGTGAAGATTAAGGCCAACCCGCCGCCCGCGCGCAGGAGGGACACATGGCTCAATCTCAAGACCGAGCACAATCCGGCCCGACGCCTCAATCGAAGGCCTCCTCTCCGACAGAACCGGCCCGAAGCCCGCAAACGCGAGCCGGAAAGAAGCAAAAATTCGTTGTCAGCCATCTGCGCGAAGCCGAATTCTTGGCGGGCCTGCGTCCCTATGCGGACTATCGCGACCTCGGGATCGCCAAGGCGACCGACGGCCTGGCGCAGGCGCATGTCATCCGATTTAGGCCGCCCTTCCGGCCCGAGGAGGCGTCCACGCCACACTATCATGTGGTCGACTTTCAGATGATCTATGTGCTGAAAGGCTGGTACAAGACCGCGTTTGAAGGCGAGGGCGCCCATACGTTCGAGGCAGGAAGCTGTTGGATCCAGCCGCCCGGGATCAAGCACTCCGTGCTTGGCTATTCCGACGACTGCGAACTTCTTGAGATCGTGCTGCCGGCCGATTTCAAGACGGTGACGGTGGAGTCGCTTTAGACGGACGGCGACTGTGGCCTTCCGATCGGTTCGACCATCGGTGAAATGTCCGGAATTTGCGCGGAACTGCCGCTCTCGCCGTGCTGCGGACATTGCGGATTGCCATCCGGGATTGCTTGCAGACTCATTATTCAACCGAGAGTGGTCCTGCTCAACCGGAGGCTCGCGTGCCGTACGCCACTGCCCACGACGGAGTGAAACTCTACTACGAGGAGACTGGCGCCGGCGCGCCCGTCATCTTCGTGCACGAATTCGCCGGCGACCTCCGGAGCTGGGAGGCGCAGCTGCGCCATTTCGGCCAGCGCTACCACGCCATCGCCTATAACGCCCGCGGCTATCCGCCGTCGGACGCGCCGGAGGAGGTGGGGAAATATTCACAGGACCGCGCGGCTGACGACATCGCCGCCGTGCTCGATCATTTGCAGCTGAGCCGCGCCCATATCGTCGGCCTTTCCATGGGCGGGTTCGCCACGCTGCATTTCGGCTTTCGGCATGCGCCGCGCGCCCGCTCGCTGACAGTCGCCGGCTGCGGCTATGGGGCAAATCCCGCCAAGCGGGAGGACTTCCGCGCCGAGGTCGCCGCCTCAGCGGCCTTGCTGCTGGAACAGGGCACGGAGAAGTTCGCCGAACGCTACGCCTACGGGCCGACGCGGGTGCAGCTCGAGAACAAGAGCCCACGCGCCTTCGCGGACTTCAAGCGCCAGCTCGCCGAGCACTCCGATATCGGCTCAGCCAACACGCTGCTTGGCGTGCTGCGCGAGCGGCCCTCGCTGTATGACCTCAAGGATCAGATGAAGGCGCTGAACGTCCCGACGTTGATCCTTGCCGGCGACGAGGACTGGCCTTGCCTGCTGCCCGGCATTCTCATGAAGGAGATCATCCCCTCGGCGGCGCTGGCCGTGATGCCGAATTGCGGCCACGCCATCAACATCGAGGACCCCGACGCGTTCAACCGTATCGTCGGCAATTTTCTGTCCTACGTCGATTCCGGCCGCTGGCCAATGCGCGACCCGCGCGCCATGAGCGCCTCCTTCACAGGCATGCGCTGATCACAAGGAGCAATAAGGAGACGTAGCGACGCCATCGCGAATGCCCGCTCCTTGTGCGCATTCCCGCCGTCCAAATGTTGGCTTCCAGCGACCGCAATCGGTCCTTTGAGGCTATCTGGCTCGGGGGACAAATCTTTCATTTTCGCCACTCGCGGCGCAAAGTTCGGTCCCGCGGGCTGCGCGAGGGCCGGCCTGCCGTCCGAGTCAAATCGTCTTGCCGGCGCTACTATCGCCGAAAGATTGAATCGATCCGCCGACCCGCCCATACTGGCATGTCAGCGCGCCGCCCCGATGCGGCCCTGAGGAAAGGTTCGAAAATGGCAGACAAGCCCAAGACCGGCGGCGGCGCCGGCACGGCGAAACGTCCCCTCCGCTCGCGGCAGTGGTTCGACAATCCCGACAATCCCGGCATGACGGCGCTCTACATTGAGCGCTACCTCAACTACGGCCTCACGCCGGCGGAATTGCGCTCCGGCAAGCCGATCATCGGCATCGCCCAGACCGGCTCGGACCTCGTGCCCTGCAACCGCCACCACCTCGACCTCGCCAAGCGGGTGCGCGACGGGATCGTCGCCGCCGGCGGGATCGCGTTCGAGTTTCCCGTCCATCCGCTGCAGGAGACCGGCAAGCGGCCGACCGCCGCGCTCGACCGCAACCTCGCCTATCTCGGCCTGGTCGAGATCTTGATGGGCTATTTCATCGACGGCGTGGTGCTGACCACAGGTTGTGACAAAACAACCCCGGCCTGCGTCATGGCGGCGGCGACGGTGAACGTTCCCGCGATCGTGCTTTCGGGCGGCCCGATGCTGAACGGATGGCGCCACGGGGAGCGGACCGGCTCCGGGACCGTTGTCTGGCAGGCGCGCTCCGATCTCGCCGAGGGCAAGATCGACTATGAGGAGTTCATGGCGCTCGTCACCTCCTCGGCGCCTTCGACCGGCCATTGCAACACCATGGGCACCGCCTCGACGATGAACGCGCTGGCCGAGGCGCTCGGCATGAGCCTGCCCGGTTGCGCGGCGATCCCAGCGCCCTACCGCGAACGCGGCCAGATCGCCTACGACACCGGCCGGCGCATCGTCGACATGGTGTGGGAGGATCTGAAGCCGTCCGACATCCTGACGCGCGAGGCGTTCGAGAACGCCATCGTCGTCAATAGCGCCATCGGCGGCTCGACCAACGCCCCGATCCATATCAACGCCATCGCCCGCCACATCGGAGTCGACCTCACCGTCGCCGACTGGGAGACGATCGGTCGCCGCGTTCCCCTGCTGGTCAACATGC
>NZ_JBKQOT010000233.1:0-7137 GCF_052145395.1 Roseiarcus sp. | reverse complement strand
GCCTCGTCCCAGCTGATGCGGACGTAGCCGGACTTGCCGCGGTTTTGAGGGTTGCGCGCCCCGTTCGGGTCGAAGTCGATCCGCTTCATCGGATAGAGGATGCGCTTGTCGGAATAGACCATCGACTTCAGGGTCTGGGCGTGCGGATTGATGCTCGCGCGCCGGTCCGGCGTGAACGTCTTTCCGCGCGCGCGGATGACGAAGCTGGGCGCGTCTTTGTCGTCGAGGTCGATCGGCGTGATGCGCAGGATCTTGCCGTCCTTCACGTAGACGAACGTCGGTCCGCCGTTCCCGTTCTGCGTGTAGCGCACCGAGCCGTCTGGCATTGTCTTGCCATATTCGAGCTTCGCGCTGGCGGTGAGATTCATGAGCTGCGCGAACCAGACCGACAGCCGATCGTCGCCCATCAGCAGCACGCGAAAATTCTTCATCGCATGAATAATTTCGCCCATGTCGGCGTTCGGGTTGAGGAAGGCGAGCGCCGTCTCGACGTCGAGGATATCGACGATCACGTCGGGCTTCTCATGCAGCCCGGCCTTGCTCTTCACGCCGTCGATCGAGATGTCGTACCAGCGCCCGATCGAGCCGTCGCGCAGTTTCACCTGCACCACGGCGCGCGTCTTTCCAATGTGCTTGCGCACCGCGTCATACTTCTTGATGGAGCTTCGCAGGACCAGCGAGACCATGAAGAGAATGAACTTGAGCTTGAGCACGTCCACTTTTTTCTCCCGCGGATCGTTTTTCGCGTTCGCGCCGGCGTCGGACTCCGGCTCAGACCACTTTCTGCCGCTGGGATCCGAGTATTCCGCCTTCGAGTTCGACGACGTCGCCGCGCTTCAGGAACTGCGGCGGCTTCATGCCTGCTCCCACACCTTCCGGCGTTCCGGTGACGACCACGTCGCCAGGCAGGAGAGTCATGAACTGGCTCAGATGCGAAAGGATCTCGGCGACCGAAAAGATCATGTCGCTCGTGCCGCTCTTCTGCCGCACTGCGCCGTTGACGGAGAGAGACAACGGCACCGTCTGTGGATCGGGTATCTCGTCGGCCGTCACGAGCCAGGGTCCGAGCGGACCGAACGTGTCGAAACTCTTTCCCTTGACCCACTGGCCGCTGCGATTGGCCTGCCATTCGCGTTCCGACACGTCGTTGGCGAGACAATAGCCGGCGACGTGCGAGAGCGCCCTCTCACGGCTCACGCGCTGCGCCTTCGCGCCGACGACGATGGCGAGCTCGATCTCCCAGTCCATTTTCTCGGAGCCTTCCGGCCATACGAGATCGTCGTTCGGACCCTGTATGCAGGTTATCGCCTTGTTGAAGACGAGCGGGTCCTTGGGGATCTGCATGCCCGACTCGGCCGCATGCTTGCGATAGTTGAGGCCGATGGCGATGAACTGCCGCGCGCCGCCGACCGGAGCGCCAATTCGAACGCCATCCGGCACGATCGGCAGCTTCTCGAGGTCGATTGCCGCGATCGCGCGCAGCTTTTCGGGCGACAGCCAATCGGGCGTTATGTCTGGGACCAGCAGCGAGAGATCTCGCTTGATCCCCTTCCCATCCAGAGCGCCCGCCCGCTCCGAGCCAACCGCCCCATGCCGGAAAAGCTTCATCGTTCCCTCCGCCCGACCTGCCGCGGTGAACGCAGCAATCTCAATTGTCTCGTCGATATCATGGGATTTCGTGATTGAAAATAGATTTTTTGCGTGATAACAGATTTTTTTGAATGACCCCAGGGAGGACTGAGGCCTTGCGCGAGCGCGTGTCGGCGTCATATCCAGCCGACCGCAACGGTCCCGACGGACGAGCTATGCGGATGGCTCAGCTGACGCCCTCTTCCGCGGCGCGGCCTCGAATTGTCCGCGCGCCCGGGGAAGCGAAGGACGACGGAAGTACGGCGGACTAAACGATGAGCAACAAGACCCAGTCGGACCGGATGTTCGAGACCCTTCGGAGAGAAATCCTCGCTTGCCGCCTTCTTCCGGGAAGCAAACTGCGCATCAACGACATCGCCGAGACCTCGGAAGTCAGCCTCGGCGCCGTGCGCGAAGCCCTTTCGCGGCTTGGCGCCGAAGGACTCGTGATAGCGGAGTCCCAGAAGGGCTATCGCGTGGCCCCGCTTTCGGTCGAGGATCTCCGAGACCTCACCGAGGCGCGCGTGGAGATCGAGCAGATCGCGTTGGCGCGATCGATCGCGCACGGCGATCTCGACTGGGAGACAAATCTGGTCGCCGCATGGCATCGCGTTTCGAGAATTTCGGAGCGCGTCGAGGACGATCTACGCCTCCTGTCGGATCAATGGGCGATCGCGCACGCGGCATTTCATGAAGCGTTGGTCAACGCTTGTGGTTCGGCAAAGCTTCTCCAGATCCGCTCCCAACTCTATCAGCGGACGGAACGCTATCGACGCTATTCCGGCGTGGTGGACCGCGACCGCGACGTGTCCGCTGAGCATAGGCGGCTCTTTGATGCGACGGTTGCGCGAGACAGTACCGCAGCCACAGACGCGATCACCAATCACTTGCGGCTTACCGCAGAAATCATCACGAGCTCACTCAAGATCGAAGAACTGAGAGACGAATGGAAGCGGCGGAGGGCTGATTGAGGGGCATATGCTTTCATAGCGTGAGTGAGCCCCCTTGGCGGAGCGACGGACGCCACGGGAGTACAAAGTCGCTCGGCGTTGCGACCCCCACGAACGACACCAGCTGAGAACGGTGGCTAATCGATTGTGTGCCAAGTTGAGAGGTACGCCGTTCCGGACGTCGCAGTCGACGTCTTTGTGGCGTGGAAATCCGCTGTCTGATCGACAAAGAGACCGGCACGTCGGCGCAACGACCGGCGCTCCCTCTGGGGGCGAGGCTGCCTCCCGAACGTCTCAGACGTTGGCGTGCCCATGCGGATGATCGGACTTGTCGGGCGCAGCGGGTCCGGAAAGACGACGCTGATCGCCTCCCTGCTCCCGGCTCTGCGGCGCCGCGGCCTGACGGTGTCCACGATCAAGCATGCGCACCATGGCTTCGACCTCGATCGACCTGGCAAGGACTCGTTCGTCCACCGGGAGGCAGGCGCGAAGGAGGTCATGCTCGTGTCCGACGCGCGCTGGGCGCTCATGCACGAGGTCGGCGACGGGCCGTATCCGGCGCTCGAAGACCTCGTCGCGCGGCTCGCGCCTGTCGATCTTGTCCTCGTCGAGGGGTTCCACACCCATCGTCATGCGGCCATCGAAGTTCACCGTCCGAGCGAGGGCTACGCCCTGTTGTGGCGGGATGGGTCCGCGATTGTCGCGGTCGCCAGCGACGAAAGTCTACCGGCGCTAGCGATCCCCTTCCTGGACCTGAACGACACGGAGGCGATTGCCGATTTCGTGCTGGCGAAGGCTGAATTGACTTCAAGATTTCGCGACGAGGTCTTCCGCGAAGGCTCACTTGGCGTTAGCTATGGAAATCGGCTAACATGGCGGCCTGCGATGTCAGGAGGTCGCCATGGACGTGGCGGAGTTTGAGCATTGGCTGGGCGGGATCGCGTCGTTGAACGAGCCGCAGCGGCGACAGGTTTGGCAGGCGCTCGCCCTCTCCGAGGCTGCGGCCAGCCGTGACGTCGGGCCTGCCGTGGTGGACACTTCAACAACTGACCCGGCCCCGACGCCAGACAAAGCGCGGGCACGGCCTTCACAGCGGGCAGGAGCTGCTCGTGTGGCCGAACTCGGGCAGCGCCGGGTGGACATCATCGGCTGCCCGCACTGCGACTGCCGTGACGTAGCGCCCTGGGGAACGGCGAGCGCCTTGCCCCGCTATCGCTGCAAGACCTGCCGCCGCACGTTCAACGCCCTGACGAAGACGCCCTTGGCCCGTTTGCGCATGAAGGACAAATGGGTCATGCAGGTCGAGGCCATGATCGACGGCGTCAGTATCGCCAAGGCCGCGAAGCGGTGCGATGTGGACGACAAGACGGCCTTTCGGTGGAGACACCGGTTTCTGGCCTCGCTGGCTAGCGACAAACCCGCGACCTTGGCCGGGATCGTCGAGGGCGATGAGATGTTCATTCTGGAATCGTTCAAGGGCAGGCGATCCGGCATGCCGCGTGCCGCTCGCAAGAGAGGCGGCAAATCGGCCAAGCCCGGCCTCTCCGCCGAACAGATACCCGTGATCGTCGCCCGAGACCGGCAGGGCGCGACCACGGATGCGGTGCTGCCGAAGCTGAACCGGGTGTCCATTACCGCGGCTCTCGGCGGCGCCGTCACCTCAGCCAATGAGTTCTGCTGCGACGGTGGCTCGGCGATTGTCGCCTTCGCCCGCAAGGCAAGCATCCCGACGCATATCCTGCCGGCGCCCGGCAAACCAAGTCCACAGGCGCCCGATTTCCATATCAACAACGTCAACGCTTACCACAGTCGCTTCAAGGAATGGATGCGCCGCTTCCACGGCGTCGCCACGAAAAACCTCTCCAACTACCTTGGCTGGCGTCGAACCTTGGAGGCGCTGGGTCCGACGGTTACGCCGGACGACCTGATCCTCGGGGCCATCGGACTCGGGCCATATCAACATGTAACGGCATTATAGCGAACATCTATGTCTCACGCTTCATCTTGCGCGGGCTTGTCGAACTCTACGTGTCCAAGCGCATCGATCGCGTGAGAATATCGATCCTTCTGCAAGTGCTGCGAGACCCTTCCGGCGCCATCGACGTGCCGGTCCTGAGCTATCCGAGCGACCGGCATCGCCAGCACAGTCGAGCCCATCTGATGTCAGTCCAGACGTCGCTCGCCGGCGCAACGCAGGTCCAAGGGGCGGTCCATCGCCCCTCGACGGGGTGGGGCGCTCGCATGGGCCGGCGGCAGGATTCCCGGTTGCCGAGCTGACGGCTCGGGGAGGAAAGCGCTTCCGATAACCTTCATTCAAATCGTCAATGCGATAAAATATCGATAATTATGTTGACTGACGACAGAGACCATCCTAAGGTCCGCTGCAAATTCCGACGCCGATAGAAGCGTCACAGCGGGAGGCTTAGATGAACGTTCACGTCCACCGGGCGAAGGGGACCGCGCTCAAGGCGGAGAGTTCCGCCGCGCGGACCGAGGGCCCATCCGCGATCGCCGTTCCCGCGATCCACGATCTCGCCAAACGTCTGCGGTTCGCCCCGAGCCAAGGCCGCATCTCGCTCGACGACCAGCGCATGATGCTGATGCATGTGAGCTCGCTCGGCGCGTTGAGGCAGGAGCTGATCGAGAGCCTCGGCAAGGAGACCGCCCGCGGTCTCATCACCCGCATCGGCTATCAGGCCGGCGCCCGGGACGCCGAGATGGCGAAAAGGCTGCGCTCGGCGGCGAGCGTCATGGATCACTTCCTCGCAGGGCCCCAGCTGGTCTCGCTCGAGGGCATCGTCCATTGCGAGCCCATCGCCCTCGACATCGACGTCGGCAGCGGCCGGTATTTCGGCGACTTCGCCCTGATCGACTGCGCCGAGGCGGAGGCGCATCTCGCCAGCTACGGCGTCGGCGACGAGCCCGTGTGCTGGATGCTGGTCGGTTACGCCTGCGGCTACACCTCGACCTTCATGGGCCGGCCGATCCTGTGGCGCGAGGTCGAGTGCCGCGGCATGGGCCACGACCGCTGCCGAGTCGTCGGCCGTCCGGTCGAGGAGTGGGGCGAGGCCGACCGCGACGACCTGCGTTTCCTGCAGATCGGCGACTTCGTCAAATGGACGGCCGCTCCCGCCTCGTCTCCGAACGCGACCCAGCGCCTCGCCGCGCGTCCGGCCGGAGGCCAGGAGAACTCCTTCGGCATGGTCGGCATCTCCAGCGGCTTCAACACCGTCTGCCACATGGTGAAGAAGGTCGCCCCGACCGAGGCGACGGTCCTGTTCCTCGGCGAGAGCGGCGTCGGCAAGGAGATCTTCTCCCACATCCTGCATCGCCTCTCGAAGCGCGCCAACGGTCCTTTCATCGCAGTCAACTGCGCGGCGATCCCCGAGCAGCTCGCGGAATCGGAGCTGTTCGGCGTCGAGAAAGGTGGCTTCACCGGCGCGACCGTCTCGCGTCCCGGCCGCTTCGAGCGGGCGCATGGCGGCACCCTGTTCCTCGACGAGATCGGCACGCTGAGCTTCACCGCCCAGGGCAAGCTCTTGCGCGCGCTCCAGGAGGGCGAGATCGAACGGGTCGGCGACACGCGTGTGCGCAAGGTCGACGTGCGCGTCATCGCCGCTACCAACGTCAATCTGCGCGACGCCGTCCGCGACGGCTCGTTCCGCGAGGACCTCTACTTCCGCCTCAACGTCTTCCCCGTCCGCGTGCCGCCCTTGCGCGAGAGGCGCGACGACATTCCACTCATGATGAACTGGTTCATGCAGCGGGCGTGCAAGAAGCACGGCAAGACGATCACGGGCTTCCGCGAGCGCGCGGTCGACGCCCTGATCAACTACCGCTGGCCGGGCAACGTGCGCGAGATGGAGAACATGATCGAGCGCGCGGTCATTCTGGCCGACGACGGCGGCGCGCTCGATCTCTGCCACCTGTTGACCGCCGGCGAGGAGGTCAGCGCCGCGACCTTCGTCGTTGAGAAGAACGGCGCGTTGAGAGCCGACGACCGGCTCGGGGAGGAGGACGCGCTTCAACCAAGCGCGCTTCCCGCCCTCGCGGACACCGAGGCGCGCATGCTGCGGCTGGCGCTCGCGGAGGCCAACGGCAACCTTTCGCTCGCCGCGCGGCTCTTGAGCATCAGCCGCCCGACGCTGGCCTACCGCCTGCGCAAGCACAAGATCGCCGTGGAGTAGAACCCGCGAGGCGGGCGCCGGGTAAGTGGCGTCCCGCGCTGCTGCGGCGATTTGGCGCAAGGACGAGGCCCACGCCAGCGCTTTTCCCTTCATGCATCTGTCGTCCCGGAGCGTTAAGAACGGGTCAACATCTGCTGCCAGGGAGAAAACGCCGTGCCCAACCGCTCCGTCGATACGCTGCCGAAAGTCTGGGATCCGGACTTGGCCATCGGGGAGATGCTCAAGGGCAAGAGGGGGCTCGTCGTCGGCATCGCCAACGAGCATTCGATCGCCTACGGCTGCGCGGTCAAGCTACGCGCCTTCGGGGCGGAGCTGGCGGTGACATGGCTCAACGACAAGGCCGAGCCCTATGTGCGCCCGCTCTCCGAACA
>NZ_JBKQOT010000232.1:0-11484 GCF_052145395.1 Roseiarcus sp. | reverse complement strand
TGTTCCTCGACGAGGCGACCGCCTCGCTCGACGAGGTGAGCGAGGCCGATCTCTACCGCGCCATCGCCGAGACGCTGCCGAAGACGACGCTCGTGTCGATCGGCCACCGCTCGACGCTCAACGCCTTCCACAAGCGCCGCATCGCTTTCGAGCCGCACGGCGACGCGCCGGCGACGGTGGAGGCGGTCTCGTGACCGCCCCGGCGCACAGGCCCGGCGCCCCGCCGTGAGACCCCAACCTGACCGCAACCCCTTGAGAAGATTGACGCGCCGATTCGAGATCCGACCGGCGTCGCCGCTAACGCGTTGAAATCGTTGGTGTTCGGTCAGAAAACGGCGGTCGTGACGCGAGGCGGCCGGGCGCCCGGCCTCCCCCGCCCCGCAGGCCCCGACTTCACAGCGACCGAGCGAGCCTTGCCGTGCCGCGCGGGCCCTTGATCACCAGGTCGCCGTTGACCAGGTCCCAGGTCGGGCTGCCGATCAGGGTCGACAAAAAGCCGATCTCGATCTGCATGACGTCTTTGGGACATTGCTTCTTGGTCAGGGCGAACGGACCGACCATCAGGTGCTGGTCCTTGACCGGATAGAGGGTCGCCGACCACGAGTTGCAGCCGGTGAAGCCGGAGCCGCGCAGGCTCCCGTCGATCTTAAGGCTGGCGTCCAGCCCCGACGGCACAGGCTTGCCGTTGAGCTCCTTCAGCGACCAGGTCTGGTCGAGCGGGAAGTTCTTCTGCAGCGGCGGCAGCGGCTTCGGCGTCTTGTCTTCTTCGTCCTGCGGCCCGGACGGCGGCCCGGCCAAAGCCGGAACGGCCATTGTCAGAGCGGCGGCGGCGAGAGCGGCGGCCAACAGAGACTTTAGCATGCGTTTCATAACCCTCGGAATCGGAGGCCCCGGCCTCCCTGGTTCGGCGCTATATCGAGCGGCCTTCAGCCGCCAATCCGCGCCATGGCCGATGAGATTGTGTTTTTTGTGGCAGCCTCTGCGGCCCTTGAAAAATAAGGGATCCGACCCATCTCAAACATGCGGGGTCCATGACGGAACCGCAAGCGGCGAGCGCAGCCGATCGGGGCGCTTTCCGCCATATCGCTCAATGAGGATGTGTCCCATGCTGAACTATGATCTTTCCCCGTTCTATCGTTCCACCGTTGGATTCGACCGCCTGCTGTCGATGCTCGACAAGGCCGTCGGCGCCGAGCAGAACGCTCCGACCTATCCGCCCTACAACATC
This sequence comes from Roseiarcus sp., assembly GCF_052145395.1. Classification (NCBI taxonomy): domain Bacteria; kingdom Pseudomonadati; phylum Pseudomonadota; class Alphaproteobacteria; order Hyphomicrobiales; family Roseiarcaceae; genus Roseiarcus; species Roseiarcus sp. The sequence goes on along the minus strand of NZ_JBKQOT010000232.1, from coordinate 10,256 downwards.
GAGCGAACCGGCGAGAACGCGTATCGGATTACGCTCGCCGTCGCCGGCTTCGGCGAGAAGGAGCTTTCGGTCGAAAGCCGTGAGAACACCCTGACCGTGCGCGGCTCGAAGGAGACCAGCGCCAAGGACGAGAAGCGCGACATGCTCTACCAGGGCATCGCCGCCCGCGCGTTCGAGCGCCGGTTCCAGCTCGCCGACCACGTCGTCGTGACCGGCGCGACCAGCGAGAACGGACTCCTGCACATCGACCTCGTCCGCGAAGTGCCCGAGGCCCAGAAGCCTCGGACCATCGCGATCAACGTCGGCAATTCCGCCAAGACGATCGAGGCCGCGCCCGAGAAGCAGGCCGCGTAACCTTAAGCTGACGAAGCCCTTCGAGGGGCGTCCGGAACGGCGCCCCTTTTTCTTTGCCTATCGCGCGCCGGAGAGGGCCGCGAGCCGGTCGATTTCGCTCGGCGCGGTCTCGAACGACGTCACCAGGCGGATGAGCGTCTCGCCCTCGCGCGGCGCGCGCTCCGCGGCGAGCGAGCGCGTGCTCCATTCGTAGAACTTGGCGCCGGCCTCCCGCCAGGCGGCGAGCGTGGCGTCGGGGACGACCAGGAACACCTCGTTCGCTTGCGTCGGCCAGGCGATGCGAACGCCCGGCGCCGCGCACAGGCGCTCGCTCAGCCGCGTCGCGGCGGCGTTGGCGCGCTCCGCCAGCCGCAGCCACAGGCCGTCTGTCAGGTACGCTTCCATCTGCGCGCCGAGGAAGCGACCCTTCGACAGCGTGTGGCCGCCGCGCTTGCGCAGGTAGGGGAAGTTCGCCGCGAGGCTCTCGTCGAAGAACACCACCGCCTCGCAGGCGAGCGCGCCGTTCTTGGTCGCCCCGAACGACTGGGCGTCGATCCCGGCGCGCCAGGTCAGGTCGGCCGGCGAAACGCCGCTGGAGAGGAGCGCATTGGCGAAGCGCGCCCCGTCCATATGGGTCCGAACGCCCGCCGCGCGCGCGATCGCGCAAAGCTCCAAAATTTCGTCCCGGCCGTAGATCGTCCCGGCCTCGGTCGCCTGCGACAGCGACAGCGCGCCCGGCTGCGCCGATTTGACGAGCCCGCGGGGAAAACGCGTCAGGGTTTCGCGAAAGGCATCGGGCGTGAGCTTGCCCCCTTCCCCCGCGACGCCGACGAGCTTGGCGCCGCCAGCGAAGAATTCCGGCGCGCCGCACTCGTCGTCGTGGATATGCGCCTCCTCGTGGCAGAACACCGCCTCCCACGGCCGGATGAGCGCAGAGAGCGCCAGCGCGTTTGCGCCGGTCCCGGTCGCGACGAGGAAGGCTTCGACCTTCGTTTCGAAAACCTCGCTCAACATCGCCGTCGCCCGGGCGCTGTAATCGTCCGCGCCATAGGCCGGCGCGTTGACCCGCGACGACGCCGCAATCGCTTCGAGAATTTCCGGCGCGACGCCCGCGCCGTTGTCGCTGGCAAAGTTCATGGCAATCCCTTCGATCCCAAGCGATCACGTTGCCGCAATTTTCGGCGCCCTGGCAATCCGACCGCGCCGCTCCCGCCGCCGCCCGAAAAATCGCCTAACTCCCGCTTGTGTCGCCGGCGCATTTCTGGCAAGGTCCAGAATTAGGACAGTTTTGCTGACCATTTTGCGCGTCCGAGGCGAAGGCCTCGCCGCGACCGGATCTCAGGGGCCAAAGCGTTGTCGTATCGAACGACGAAAGCGGATAGAAGCAAATCCGACGCGTAACGCCTCCCGGCTGCGCGCGGCGCAGCCCTCGATGTCCACGGAACGCCTTCAAAATTTGGAATGACAGTTGCATAGAACTGGCGACTGTGCCCCCGGGAGCAGAACAATGAACGCCACATTCTCTGAGACGCCCTCCGAGAACCGCACGGCTTCGTGCGACCTCCGCGTCGGCGCCGACCCCTTCGCTCCCCGCGCTCACGGCCTCTATGACCCGGCCAAGGAACACGATTCCTGCGGCGTCGGCTTCGTTGCCGACATGAAGAACCGGAAGTCGCACGCCATCCTCGAGAAGGGCCTTCAGATCCTGGTCAACCTCGACCACCGCGGCGCGGTAGGGGCCGATCCGACCTTGGGCGACGGTTGCGGCGTCCTGACCCAGATCCCGCACGGCTTTTTCGCGGCGGAATGCGAAAAGCTCGGCTTTACGCTACCCGAGCCGGGCCATTACGCCATCGGCCAATTCTTCATGCCGCGCGACGCCGCGGCGCGCGAGACCGTTTTCGAGACCGTGAACAAGGCCGCGGCTGGGGAAGGCCAGACCGTGCTCGGCTGGCGCGACGTGCCGGTCGACAGCTCCGTCCTCGGCGAGCGCGTCAAGGCGGTCGAGCCGGTGATGCGACAGATCTTCATCGGCCGCTCCCCCACCCTCGCCACGGAAGACGATTTCGAGCGCCGCCTCTTGATCATCCGCAAGGTCGTGTCGAACCGGCTCTACGGCGTCAAGGACCCGAAGCTCGCAGAATATTATCCGGTTTCGCTGTCGTGCCGCACGATCAATTACAAGGGCATGGTGCTCGTTCATCAGCTCGCGCCCTACTATCGCGACCTTCAGGATCCGCGCTACGAGACGGCGCTGGCGCTGGTGCATCAGCGTTTCGCCACCAACACCTTCCCGTCCTGGCGCCTGGCGCATCCTTATCGGATGGTGGCGCACAACGGCGAGATCAATACGCTGCGCGGCAACCTCAACTGGATGGCGGCGCGCCAGGCCAGCGTCGACTCCGATCTGTTCGGCAACGACATCCAGAAGCTGTGGCCGATCTCCTACGAAGGCCAGTCGGACACCGCCTGCTTCGACAATGCGCTCGAGTTCCTCCTGCGCGGCGGCTATTCGCTCAGCCACGCGATGATGATGCTGATCCCGGAAGCCTGGGCGGGCAATCCGCTCATGGACGAGGAGCGGCGGGCGTTTTACGAGTATCACGCTGCGCTCATGGAGCCGTGGGACGGCCCGGCGGCGGTCGCCTTCACCGACGGCCGCCAGATCGGCGCGACGCTCGACCGCAATGGCCTGAGGCCGGCGCGCTACTATGTGACCGACGACGACCTGGTCGTGCTTGCCTCGGAGATGGGCGTCCTCCCGGTTCCCGAGGAGAAGATCGTCGCCAAGTGGCGTTTGCAGCCCGGCAAGATGCTGCTCGTCGACCTCGTCGAGCACCGCATCGTCTCGGACGCCGAGATCAAGCAGACGCTGTCGCGCGCGCATCCTTACGCCGAGTGGCTGAAGAAGACGCAGATCGTGCTCGAGGACCTGAGCGCCGTCGAGCCGCGCGCCGCGCGCACCGACGTCTCTCTGCTCGACCGCCAGCAGGCGTTCGGCTACTCGCAGGAGGACCTGTCGTTCCTGCTTTCTCCGATGGCCACGACCGGCCAGGAGGCCGTCGGCTCGATGGGAACCGACACGCCCATTTCCGCGCTGTCGTCGAAGTCGAAGCTGCTCTACACCTATTTCAAGCAGAACTTCGCGCAGGTGACGAACCCTCCGATCGACCCGATCCGCGAGGAGCTCGTGATGAGCCTCGTCTCCTTCATCGGGCCGCGGCCGAACCTGCTCGACCTCGAAGGAACGGCGCGCCACAAGCGCCTCGAAGTCAGGCAGCCGATCCTGACCAACGAGGACCTCGAGAAGATCCGGTGCATCGGCCACCTCGAGGATTCCTTCGACACCAAGACGCTCGACATCACCTACACGGTGCAGCGCGGCGCCGAGGGCATGCGCGGGGCGTTGAACCGGCTCTGCGAACGCGCGGAAGCCGCGGTGCACGGCCGCTACAACATCATCATTCTCTCCGACCGGATGGCGGGGCCGGACCGGATTCCGATCCCGGCGCTTCTGGCGACGGCGGCCGTCCACCATCACCTGATCCGCAAGGGGCTGCGCACCTCCGTCGGCCTCGTGGTCGAGACGGGCGAGGCGCGCGAGATTCATCATTTCGCGTGTCTCGCCGGCTACGGCGCCGAGGCGATCAACCCCTATCTCGCCTTCGAAACGCTGACGGCGATGGCCAAGGACCTGCCGGAGCCGATCAGCGGCTACGAGGTGGTGAAGCGCTTCATCAAGTCGGTCGACAAGGGCCTGCTCAAGGTGATGTCCAAGATGGGCATCTCGACCTACCAGTCCTACTGCGGCGCGCAGATCTTCGACGCGGTCGGCCTGTCGCAAGCCTTTGTCGACGAGTTCTTCTTCGGCACCGCGACGAGGATCGAGGGCGCGGGCCTCAACGAGATCGCCGAGGAGACCGTCCGCCGCCATGCGGACGCGTTCGGCGCCTCCCCGGTCCTTCGCACGTCGCTCGAAGTCGGCGGCGAATACGCCTACCGGGTGCGCGGCGAAGCGCACAACTGGACGCCCGAAACGGTGTCGCTGTTGCAGCACGCTGTGCGCGGCAACGCGCGCGACCGCTATGACGCGTTCGTCAAGACGCTCAACGACCAGAACGCCCAGCTCCTGACCATCCGCGGGCTCTTCCGGATCAAGGCGGCCGAGGAGGATGGACGGCGGGCCGTTCCGCTCGAGGAGGTCGAACCGGCCGCCGAGATCGTCAAGCGGTTTGCAACCGGCGCGATGTCGTTCGGCTCGATCTCGCGCGAGGCGCACACCACGCTCGCGATCGCAATGAACCGCATCGGCGGCAAGTCGAACACGGGCGAGGGCGGCGAGGAGCCCGACCGCTTCAAGCGGCTGGCGAACGGCGACTCGATGCGCAGCGCGATCAAGCAGGTCGCGTCGGGCCGGTTCGGCGTCACGGCGGAATATCTCGCCAATTCCGACATGATGCAGATCAAGATGGCGCAGGGGGCCAAGCCCGGCGAAGGCGGTCAGCTGCCCGGCCACAAGGTCGACGCGGTGATCGCCAAGGTCCGCCATTCGACCCAGGGCGTCGGCCTCATCTCCCCGCCCCCGCACCACGACATTTATTCGATCGAGGACCTGAAGCAGCTCGTTTACGATCTCAAGAACGTGAATCCGGACGCGGACGTCTCGGTGAAGCTCGTGTCCGAGGTCGGGGTCGGCACGGTCGCGGCGGGCGTCGCCAAGTGCAAGGCCGATCACGTCACGATCTCGGGCTTCGAGGGCGGCACCGGCGCTTCGCCGCTGACCTCGATCAAGCACGCGGGCAGCCCTTGGGAGATCGGCCTCGCCGAGACTCACCAGACGCTCGTCATGAACGGCCTGCGCTCGCGCATCGCGGTGCAGGTCGACGGCGGCGTTCGCACCGGACGCGACGTCATTGTCGGCGCCCTGCTCGGCGCCGACGAATTCGGCTTCGCGACCGCGCCGCTGATCGCCGCCGGCTGCATCATGATGCGCAAGTGCCACCTCAACACCTGTCCGGTCGGCGTCGCGACCCAGGACCCTGTGCTGCGCAAGCGCTTCGTCGGCAAGCCCGAGCACGTGATCAACTACTTCTTCTTCGTCGCCGAAGAGGTGCGTCAGCTGATGGCCTCGCTCGGCTACCGCAAGTTCGACGAGATGATCGGCCAGCGGCAGATGCTCGATAAGGCCGAGCTGGTCGCCCACGCCAAGGCGCAGGGCCTCGACTTCTCGAAGCTGTTCTTGAAGCCGAACCCGTGGCCGGGCGATACGGTCTATCGCAGCATGGATCAGGACCACGAGATCGACCGCGTCCTCGACCGGCGCCTCATCGCTGAAACCGCGGACGCCATCGAGCGCGGCAAGCATGTCCGGCTCGACCTCGCCATCCGCAACTCGGACCGGTCGACCGGCGCCATGCTCTCGGGTCAGATCGCCAAGCGCTACGGTCATGCGGGCCTTCGTGACGAGGCGATCCACGTCAAGTTCAAGGGCACGGCCGGCCAGAGCTTCGGGGCCTTCCTCGCCAAGGGGGTGACGCTCGAACTCGAAGGCGAAGCCAACGACTACGTCGGCAAGGGCCTGTCGGGCGGACGCGTCGTGGTCTACCCGCCTCAGGAAGCCACGAAGATCGTCCCCGAGGAGTCGATCATCGTCGGCAACACCGTGCTTTACGGCGCGATTTCCGGCGAGTGCTATTTCCGCGGCGTGGCGGGCGAGCGCTTCGCCGTGCGCAACTCCGGCGCGGTCGCGGTCGTCGAGGGAGTCGGCGACCACGGCTGCGAGTACATGACGGGCGGCGTCGTCGTCGTCATCGGCTCGACCGGCCGCAATTTCGCGGCCGGCATGTCGGGCGGCATCGCCTATGTGCTCGACGAGGACGGGACCTTCGCCCAGCGCTGCAACCTTTCGATGGTCGAGCTCGAGCCCGTCGCCGCCGAAGAGGAGGTGATGCTCCGTCACCTGCACTCCGGAGGTGATCTCGCGGGGCACGGCCGGGTGGACGTGATGAGCGACATGAGCCGGTTCGACGGCGAACGCCTGCATCAGCTCATCGCCAATCACGCCCGGGCCACGGGATCGTCGCGCGCGCGGCACATCCTGGAGAACTGGGGCGGCTATTTGCCGAAGTTCCGTAAGGTGATGCCGGTCGAATACCGGCGCGCGCTTGCGGAGCTTGCGGCGCAAAACGGACACGCGCTGCTCGCGGCGGGCGAATAGGGCGTGGCGTGGGTCAGCCAGACCCACGGGAAGAGTTGGTACGGTCGGGGCCGAGGACTGGTGGACCGCGCGAGGCGTGTCGCCGGTTCGCCGCCCTACCCCTGCGGGATGGGGGGAAGGAAGAGGCATGGGCAAGGTGACGGGTTTTCTCGAAATCGATCGTGCGGATCGGCGCTACGCGCCCGCCTCCGACCGCATCCGCCATTACCGCGAGTTCATCCTCCCCTTGAGCGAGGAGGCGACCCGCAACCAGGCGGCGCGCTGCATGAATTGCGGCATTCCCTATTGTCACAACGGCTGCCCGGTCAACAACCAGATCCCCGACTGGAACGACCTCGCCTATCGCGGCGACTGGGCGGAGGCCGCGCGCAATCTTCTGTCGACCAACAACTTCCCAGAATTCACCGGCCGCGTGTGCCCCGCGCCCTGCGAGGCGTCCTGCACGCTCAACATCCAGGACACGCCGGTGACGATCAAGACGATCGAATGCGCCATCATCGACCGCGCCTTCGCGGAAGGGTGGGTCAAGCCGGAGCCGCCGGCGCAAAAATCCGGCAAGTCGGTCGCCGTCGTCGGGTCCGGGCCCGCGGGCCTCGCCTGCGCCCAGCAACTCGCGCGAGCAGGCCACGATGTTCATGTCTATGAAAAGAACGCAAAGGCGGGCGGACTGCTTCGCTACGGCATTCCGGACTTCAAGCTCGAGAAGCGCCACGTCGACCGGCGCATCGAACAGATGGAGGCCGAGGGCGTCACATTCCATGCCAATGCTCATGTCGGCCAGACCGTCAGCGCGAAGGAGCTGATCGAGCGCCATGACGCGATCGCGCTCGCGGGCGGGGCCGAGGCCTCGCGCGACCTTCCCATTCCGGGCCGGGACCTCGCCGGCGTGCATTTCGCGATGGATTTTCTGCCGCAGCAGAATCGGCGCGTCTCGGGAGAGCCGCTGACCAGCAATCAGCCGATCTTGGCGGGCGGCAAGTCCGTCGTCGTGATCGGCGGCGGCGACACGGGCTCCGACTGCATCGGCACCTCGATCCGGCAGGGCGCGCTCAAGGTGACCCAGCTCGAAATTTTGCCGATGCCGCCCAAGAACGAGGACAAGATGCTGACGTGGCCGAACTGGCCGCTGAAGCTGAGAACCTCGTCCAGCCACGAGGAAGGCGCCGAGCGCGAATTCGCCGTGACGACCACCGCCTTCGAGGGCGAGAACGGCGCCGTGACGGGCTTGAAGTGCATGCGCGTCGACGACAAGCTGAAGCCGGTCCCGGGCACGGAGTTTTCCATCAAGGCCGATCTCGTCCTCTTGGCGATGGGCTTCGTCTCGCCGGTCCAGGAAGGCCTCATCGCCGAGCTCGGCGTCGCGCTCGACAAGCGCGGCAATGTCGCGGCCGACACGGTCGGCTATGCGACGTCGCTGCCAAAAGTGTTCGCGTGCGGCGACATGCGCCGGGGCCAGTCCCTCGTCGTCTGGGCGATCCGCGAAGGCCGCCAATGCGCCGCCGCGATCGACGAGGCGCTGATGGGCGCAACGGTTCTGCCGCGGTAACGGGGTCGCGCCGACCCCTGCCGCCCGACCTCATCGGTCGCCTGCGGCCGGTCCCGCCCCAAAGGAAAGCGGCAGATCGGCTAAGGATCGCTTCCCTCAGCGCTTGCGCAGCGAACAAATTATGGGCAACTGTCCATGCTGTCTCCAGCATGGATGGCCCGGCGCGACGTTCGGGCGCACTTCGAAGGCGAGCATGACGAGCGTTCGGCAGAGCCCATGAGTGATGAGGCGCGTGTCGTCCTTGTCTGGGACGTTCCCATCCGTCTGGTCCACTGGCTGATTGCGACGCTGGTGGCGGCGGCGTATGCGACGTGGCGGCTGAACTGGATGGTTTGGCACGGACGGATCGGCGACGCCTTGCTCGCTTTGCTGCTGTTCCGGCTGCTGTGGGGCTTCTTTGGCGGCGAGACCGCGCGATTTTCCCGCTTTCTCACGCCTCCGCAGGCGGCCGTTCAGCATCTCAGATACGTGCTTCTCCGAGAGCCCGACCGCCAAGTGGGGCATAACCCGGCGGGCGGTTGGATGGCGCTGTTTCTGCTCGCGCTGCTTCTCGCCGAGACGCTGTCCGGACTTTACGTCGCCAACGATATCGCCGATGTCGGACCGTTGACCGCGATGATCCCCGCAGGCGTCGCCGACGCAATCGAAGCCTCGCACGCGATCGTCTGGGAGGTGCTGTTAGCGGCGATCCTCCTCCATGTGCTGGCGATCTTCGGCTATGCGGCGGTCAAGGGACAAAACCTGCTGCTGCCGATGATCACCGGGACGAAGGTTCTGCCGGAAAGCGTGCCCGCGCCGCGCATCGCGAGCCCGACGAGGGCAGCCGTCCTTTTTGCCGGCAGCGCCGCGGCTGCGGTCATTCTCGCCAATCTCATGTAGTTCCGATCAGCCTTTGGGAGGAATCACTTGCCCGCGGATTTCGCCCGCCGGATAGGACTTGGTGTGCACGTTTATATACCATACGCCTGAGGAGAATTGTTGGGCCTGTTCAGGAGTGAGCGTGGCGCTGCCGGTTATCGGGTTTGCGGGAGGACTCCCCTGCACGGAGAGCCAGATCAAAGCCGGCCCATTCTCGCCTTGCTTGGCTGGACCATGGAAATGAGCCATCGTGGTCGGGCTCGACAGTCCGCTATAGGGGATCTTCCAAGTGACGACCCGGGTTGCCGGGTCATAGGTCAGGTCGGCCGTTCCCGCGCCCCCTGTGTCGACCGGCGGCACGCATTGCGCCCCGGAGAGCGAAACCTGAAACGAAACGGGCGCCGCCTGGATGACCGACGGCCCGGCGAAACCGAGAACGATTGCAAAAGGAATGACGACTCGCTGAAATTTGGCGCCGCTCATCTTTTCCTCCTTCAGGCGTGGCCCAAATGGGATCGCTTTGGGCCATTGTAGCTTCATAATCGCACAATTTTATCTCAAATCGACAGCCCTTTACTGGCTGGCTGAGTATGTGATGATGCCAACGAGCCGGAAAGGGAGACGCGTGCGGTCCGACGTCGCTTTGGCAAGGGTCTGCGCGATTTTTGTGGCCTCTTCCGGCTGACTGCGCGGCAGCCCGTCAATGAGCCGGAATTGGCAAGAGAAAGGTGGCTAAAGGTCGATGCCCAATGTGTCGATCCGCGCACGGCTGATCTTCCTTTCGGTCCTGCTGCTTGCGATCCTCGTCGTCTCCTCCGCGCTTCTGATCCGGGAGCTTGCGCGGGACTCCCGGAGCCTTGCCGAGGAGGCGACGCTGGTCTCGGTTGTCAGGAGCGCCAATTCGGCCAGCAAGCACTTTGGCGATTTGAAGTATTGGGTGATCGACTCGGCGGTCACCCAGCTTGCTCGCTCTCAGCAGGCGGCGGCGGCGGCCAAGGCGGGGCTCGACTCCGATCTGACGGCGATCTCCGCAGTCGATCCCGCGGTCGTCGCCGCCATCGAACGCGAAGTCGACGCCATGGCCGATCTGGCGAGGCAGGCCGGCGTCGCCTACTCGAGCGACGATAGCGCCGCCGGCAACGCCCTGCTGGAACAGACCAAGAGCCACATTCTCGATATCGATGACGCGATCGACAAGATCGTGGACCGGGTCGAGCAGCAGGCCGTGGCCCGGCGCGACGCGTCGACGCTCCAGGCCGAGCTCGCCGTCAAGCTCGCGATCGTCGGCGGAATCGGCGCGCT
>NZ_JBKQOT010000231.1:0-5748 GCF_052145395.1 Roseiarcus sp. | reverse complement strand
AGCAGGCGCCCACGACCAGAAGCTTGCGCAAGTAGCGGTCGCCCATCTTGGTGATCCGCCCGAGCCGCGGCTTGCCGCCGCTCGAATGCTCACGCGGGGTCAGCCCGAGGAAGGCGGCGAACTCCCGCCCGCTGGAAAACGCGGCGAAGTCCTGGATCGTGGCGAGAAGCGCCATGGCGGTGACCGGGCCGACCCCAGGAATGGTCATGAGCCGCCTCGCGGTCTCGTCGGTCCTGGCGGAGGCTTCAAGCTCCCTGTCGATCGCCTCGATCGCTTCGTCGAGCGCGTCGATCTGCCGGACGAGCGGGAGGAGGGCGAGGCGAACGCAATCGGGAACCACGATCTCGCCGTCGTCGTCGACGCCGTCGCAGACCAGCCGCTTGAGGGCGTAAGCGTTCTGAACCCCCTGCGCGGCGACCACGCCGATTTCCGACAGATGGCCGCGCAGCGCGTTGAGCGCCGCCGTGCGTTGCCCGACCATCAGCTCGCGCGCGCGATGGCGCATCAGCGCGGCCTGGTTATCCACCGAGCGCACGGGAACGAACCGCTGGCCCGGCCGCCCCGCCGCCTCGCAGATCGCCGCCGCGTCGGCCGCGTCGTTCTTGTTGCGTCGGACATAGGGCTTCACATGCGCCGGCGGGATGAGCCTCACCGCAAAGCCGAGTTCCAGCAATTGCCGCCCCCAGTGATGCGCCGAGGAGCAGGCCTCCATCGCCACGACGCACCGCGGAAGCGCGTCGAAAAACTTCAAAAGCGTTCGGCGATTGACCGAGCGGGCAACGACAACCGAGCCCGTCGCATCGATCACGTGAACACGGAACACACTCTTAGCCAGATCAAGCCCGACGCGCGTGACAGACGAAACAGCGATGATAGACTTGCTCATGGACGGCCTCCCTTCGATGGTGCTTTCAACGACGACCATCTTGGCACGCTTGATGCCGTTCGGGGCGCCGTCCACCCCATCAGTAAAGGGTCTCAATTGACCCGTTCGCCAAGCCCTCCTGCAACGGCCGCAACTTGCGCAGAGCGGCCGCCTGTGGCGCCGGCCTCGAACGCCCGCTTCCTGCCCGATACCGGAAATTGAAACCTGAGACGCTCGTGCAGCAAGACGCGCGATGACGCCGCGACTGAGCCCGGGCGCAAGCGCCTTCGCTCACGCAAGAGCCGCCCGCCTCACGCCAATCCCGCGATCAGCCCCGACGCGGACGAGCGCATGAGGCGGCGCTCGGCTTCCCACCGGGCGGACCCGGCGAGATCGGAATCGAGCTCGACCGCGCGCCCCGACAGCGAGCCGACCGGAACGCCGTCGCGGTAGACGACGCGGTTGGCGGTGAGCCCCGCGAGCCGGGCGCCCGGGGTCAGCACGCCGACGAGATTCAGCGGGTCGGCGCCGGAAACGGAAACCCACTGGCCGTCGCCGGGCCGGCGGCGGATCTCCCGCATCGCGGCGATCGCCTCCGGCAGGGCGAACTGCTCGCCGGTGACCCCGGCGACGAAGCGGCCGCCGCGAATCTCGCCGCGGCTTTCCAGCCGGCGATAGACTCGCGCGAGATCGCGCCACGGCGGCAGCCACGCCGCCTCGCGGGCGGTGAGCCGCCAGAACATGACGCCGTAGCGGGCGATGAGCGTGCGCGCGACATGCTCGACCGCAGCCGCTCGCGCTTCGTCGTCGCGCGCCGGCGCCATGCGGCGGACGATCGCCCAGCGCCCGCCGCTCTCGATGGCGAAGGGCAGCACCCGCCCGCGCCGCTTCAGGCCGGAATGGGGCTTGCGCTGGCTGGACGGCGTCAGCAGGGCGCGCAGGCCCGAAAAGCCGTCTGAGGTGACGAGCCCGTTCGCGACGAGTTCGCTGAGCGCCTGCTCGACCTCGGCCCGCAGCATCCGGGTCGCCTCGACGAGCTCGTCGAAGAACAGCGCGCCGTGAGTCTTCAGCGCGTCCAGCACGGCCCCGGCGCGCCCGCCGAGGACCGGCGCGGCCGGAGCGGGCGCGAGCGACGTCCATAAGCCCATGCGCCGCCGGTCGATCAAGGCGATCGGCGTCGCCGGGACCGGCGCGGCGGACCGGACGCGCTCCTCCGAGGCGGCTGCGGGCGTGAGCCGGCCCCAGGCGACCCGGCCCGCCTGGCACTCGGCGTCCAGCCACGACGGCTGGTACCCCTTGAGGCGCGCCGACAGAATCTCGGTCTCCCAGGACCGCGCCGGCGCCTCGAATCCTTCGAGCAACGCGAGCGCCTTCGGCAGCGCGTCCGGCCCTTCGAGGCGCGCATCGTCCCCGACATGCTGCCAGGCGAACAAAAAACGGAGGAAGTCACGCGCCGCAACCGGCTCGATCTCCGCCCGCAATCGGTTGACGGTGCGCCGGTGCATGCGGGCGACGAGGCGCCGGTCGCACCACTGCTCGTCGTTGACGTCCGGATCGTAGCGACCGCGCATGATCGCGCCGTCCGCCTCGAGCGCCGCGAGCGCGCCGCCGACGGCGGCCGGCTCAACCCCCAGCGACGCCGCAAGAGCGGTCGCCGTGATCGGCCCCGACCCCTCAAGCCGTCCGCGCAGAAGCGCGACCAGGGCCTCGTCCGGAGTCCAGACTTTGCCGGCGCTCTCCGCCGGAGGCGCGACCTCGGGGGTCAGCGCCGCGTCGGGCCAAAGCGCGCGGACCTCGCCCGCCCGCTCAGCCGCCGCCCACAGCGTGGCGTAAGGGGTGACGAGGCGGGCGGCGCGCCGCTCTGCGGCGAGCGCGTCGAGCCATTGGCTCCAGGCCCGATTGGCGCGCGCCTCCACGTCGGTGACAAAGCCAAGCCACAGCAGCGCGTCGTGCATCTCCTCGGCGTTGACCGGATCGGGCCAGGCTTCGGCCCGGACCGCCGCGATCGCTTCGGGGTCCAGCCGGCCGAGGTCGGCAGCGCTCTCAGGGTCCTGCCAGCGGCGGCCCATCACCGCCTGCGTCCGGCGCTCTTCGATCGGCGCGTCGTCGAGGAACGCGTACGGCTTCGCCGAGAGGACTTCGAGCGCCAGCGGCGACGGCTGGGTGAGGTCTCGGCAGACGGCGCGGACCTCGCCCGTCTCGAGGCGGCAGAGCAGCCCCTCGAGCGCCTCGATGTCCATCGCCTCGTGCAGGCAATCCGAGACCGCCTGATTGACGAGCGGATGGTCGGGGACCTCGCGATCGCCGGTCAGATTCTCGAAGCAGGCGATCTGGTCGGGAAAGACCGCCGCCACCAGGTCCTCGGCCTGCATGCGCAGGATCTGCGGCGGAACCTTCTTTCCGGCGCGGAAGCGCGGCAGCGCAAGCGATATCCCCGCGACCCAGCGCCAGCGCGCGGCGAACATCGGCGCATCCAGCATGGCCTGCACGAGCAGCGGCCGGACGGTTTTCGCGTTGAGATAACGGGTGACGTCTTCCAGCGCGAAGCTGTGCGCCGAGGTCAGCGAGAGCACGATCGCGTCCTCGGTCGCCGCCGCCTGCAGCTCGAAATTGAACTTGCGGCAGAAGCGCTTGCGCAAAGCCAGACCCCACGCCCGATTGAGCCGGCTGCCGTAGGGCGAATGAATGACGAGCTGCATCCCGCCCGATTCGTCGAAGAACCGTTCGAGCGCGACAACCTCCTGCGTCGGCAGGGCGCCGAGCGCGGCGAGCCCGGCGGCGAGGTATTCGGCGATTTGTTCCGCGGCGGCCGCCCCGACGCCGATCTCGCTTTGGAGCCAGCGCCTGAGCGCGCCGCCGGAGGAATCGGCGCGCAGGCGCGCTTCCGCGTCGGCGCGCAACCGCGAGACGGAGCGCGACAGCGCGTCCGTCCGGCCTGGCGCCTCGCCGAGCCAGAAGGGGAGATTGGGCGGCTGCCCCCTGGCGTCCTCGACTCGAACCGTGCCGCGTTCGACCCTCAAAATGCGATAGGAGGCATTGCCGAGCTGGAACACGTCGCCCGCTAGGCTTTCGACGGCGAAGTCCTCGTTGACGCTGCCGATAACGTGGTTCTCGGGCTCGAGCAGGACCTGATAGTCGGCGGTGTCGGGAATCGCGCCGCCGGACGTCAGCGCCGTCGTTCTTGCGCCGCGCCGGCCCCTGAGCACGCTGTGGACCGCGTCCCGGTGGATGAGCGCCCCGCGCCGCCCGACGCGGGTGGCGAATCCTTCCGCGAGCGTGCGCACGACGGCGTCGAAATCCTCGCGGGTCAGGTTCCGGTAGGGCCAGGCCCGCCGCAAACGGTCGAGGAGCGCGGATTCGGTCCAGTCCTCAGCCGCGACCTCGGCGGCGATCTGCTGGGCGAGCACATCGAGCGGTTGGGCGGGTATCGTCAGCCGGTCGAGTTCGCCGCGCCGCACGCTGTCGAGAAGGGCGGCGCATTCGACGCAATCGTCGCGCGAGAGGGGAAACAGCCGCCCCTTCGGCGTGCCGTCGATCGCGTGGCCCGAGCGCCCGACGCGCTGCAAAAAGGTCGCGATCGAGCGCGGAGAGCCGATCTGGCAGACGAGTTCGACGTCGCCGATGTCGATGCCGAGTTCGAGCGAGGCGGTTGCGACCATCGCCTTGAGGTCGCCGCGCTTGAGCCGCTGCTCGGCCGCGAGGCGCCGCTCCTTGGCCATGCTGCCGTGATGGGTCGCCACCACGTCTTCGCCCAGCCGATCGGAGAGTTCGCGCGCGATCCGCTCGCTCATCCGGCGGGTGTTGACGAAGACCAGCGTCGTCCGGTGCTGCCGGATGAGCCCGGCGAGGCGTTCGTAGATCTGGGTCCAGACCTCGTTGGACATGACCGCTTCGAGCGGCGAATCCGGCGTCTCGGTCGCGAGGTCGCGCCGCCTGTGATGACCCGAATCGACGATGGCGACCTCCGCCGCCGGGCCGCCGCCCGCGTCCGCGCCGACGAGCAGATTCGCCACCTCGCGGATCGGGTTCTGGGTGGCCGACAGCCCGATGCGCTGCAGGCGATCTCTGCAGAGCGCCGACAGGCGTTCGAGCGACAGCGCCAAATGGGCGCCGCGCTTGTTCGGCGCGACGGCGTGGATCTCGTCGACGATCACCGTTTTCGTCGTTGCGAGCGCCTTGCGCCCCGATTCCGAGCCGAGCAGCACGTAGAGCGACTCGGGCGTCGTCACCAGAATGTGCGGCGGGTTGCGGCGCATGCGGGCGCGTTCGTTGGCCGCGGTGTCGCCGGTGCGAACCAGCGTCCGGATGGCGACGTCGGGATAGCCGCTGCGCGTCAGCTCGAGGCTTATGCCTTCGAGGGGCGCCTCGAGGTTACGGTGGATGTCGTTGCTCAGCGCCTTCAGCGGCGAGACGTAGACGACCTGAGTGGCGTCGGTGAGCGTCCCGGCGAGGCCCTGGCGGACGAGGTCGTCGATCGCGGCGAGAAAGGCGGCCAGCGTCTTGCCCGAGCCGGTCGGCGCCGCGATCAGCGTGTGCCGCCCGGCCTTGATCGCCGGCCAAGCCTCTTCCTGCGCCGGGCTCGGGGCGCGGAAGGCGCGCTGAAACCACGCAGCGACGGCGGGATGGAAAAGCCCGGCGAGTCCGCCATCCGCCTGCCCACGGTCGAAAGGCTGGTCAGGTCCTTTCCCGACGGACCCGGCGCCGCCATCGCAAGTTCCTATCGAGGTTCGCAAATCCCTTCACCACTTTGGACGCCGGCGAACGCCGCCGATGTTCGCCCTTTGATATGGCGCTTCAGGCCCAATCTGCGAGGGCCGCCGCCCGGAGCCGGGGGGCTCGCGTGAGCCGGGGGGCTCGCGTGAGCCGCGCGGCTCACGGTCAAC
>NZ_JBKQOT010000230.1:0-2742 GCF_052145395.1 Roseiarcus sp. | reverse complement strand
TCTGGATCTTTCGCGTCGTAAGTGATCAGGCCGGTTCGCTCAGGAGTGACCATGGGCAGATGCGACCGATGTTTCTTGTCTTCGACGCTCATAATCTTGCACCTTTGAATGACGGATCGAAGATCATTGTTGAAATGCAACTCTGATGCAAGCGTCGTCGTCGGCGCTGTCCGTTGGGGGCAGAGGTCGGTCAGCTCACCCCATTGGGGGTCTCGGTCGAATGACTGCTACAGCTCGATTTTGACCCCTGCGTCCTTTAGGTAGGGTACGACTGCTTTTTGCGCGCAGCGGCCGTCCATCGTCTCGGCTTCGATCAATCGCGGCTTGCAAGCAGTAGCGCAGCATCCGCGCCGGGGGGTTTCCCGGCCAACCAAGTGAAAGCTCTCCAATGGCCGACAATTCAGACGACCCAGTGATGCAGAACCAAGACGTCATCCAGGCCGCCCGCGGCATATGCCGAAACCCGGCGCAGCTGGCCGCTCTGACCGTTTCCCCGGCAGACGACGACCCGAACGTGGCTGGACTGGCCGCGCACGGCGTCCCCGGCGCATCCTATCCGACCGGCAACACCGTCGTACGGAACAAGCCGCAGTCTGCGCCTATGCCTCCTCCGCGTCCGAGCGCTCATGCCCTGGCCGCTGCGATCGCGTCCACGCCTGCTTCAGCGCCGATGCCTCCCATCCGCCCCACGGACCTCGAGGCGATCAGCGCGCTCGCCTCGCCTCCTGGCGCAGCTGCTGTCAGGCCGTGGGCGCGCACGACCCGCGTTCGAAGTTTGGGGACCTGCCCCCCTTGGCGGCTCGATTGGCCATCGCCGGACATTGGCGCTCCTTCGGGAAGAGCACCTTCTTGCCGATGACCGTCACCCCACCGCGGGGATCGATTGCCTCCGGCAAGCGGGAAACTCTGCAGGATCCTGATCGTCACGTCTCTCGCTGTTCTGTCCATTCGTCCTGATGTCGCGCATCGGCCTCGTACATGTCGGCGACCCGGTCCAGAAGCTGCGCTGTTCGATCCCAGCTGATCTCGAAGCGGCGGGCCAGATCGCGGAAATACTCTGCCCAATCGCGCTCCTGGTCGCCGCCGGCGAGCGGCGACCTTACGGTGACCCCCTGTAATGAAGCACGCAGGCCAACTACGACTCCATACCATATCTGTCATATCGATTTTTCCCACGTCTCAAATGGTCGACGACCAGCCTCAAGGTAGTGTCGTAGACGTCATGCTGTCGCCACGCGATCTCCATGCTGTCGTCGTCAAAGCAAGGCGACACGATCATGGCGCCCGTCCTAGCCGGGCAAGATCGTCAAAGTCGAACACCACGGCCGTTTCGGCAAAGCCGAGTTCGCGGGTGAAGAACTTTTGCAGATAGACGGGCGAATGAGCGAAGCCGTTTTCGACCCTGACCAGCGCGAGGAAGAATTTGTCCGGGGCGTTCAGAGATGCCAACAGTTCGTTCTTCGTGATGATCACCTCGCGGCCGTCCGCGTGCCGTCCCTTCACCTCGATGAACCGCAGCACACCAGAACGCGGATCGCGGCTCTCGATGTCGTAGCCCCGCTTTTCGGCTGACACGTCCTTCGGCAGATTGCCGAGCGCCGTCTCCGCCGCCATCACGGCCGCCATCGCGAGCTTCTCAATCTCGGCGCGCGCGGCCGGATCGTCCGAGAAGCTAGGCGGCTTGCGGGGGCTAGCTGTCGGTATCGGCGGCGCGAGCAGGCTCTTCGGGATGATGAGCGCAGCGCCCTTCAACACCGGGGGCAATGCGCTGATCTGCCGTTCGCGCGCCAGCTCCTCCTGACGCTTCTGGAGTCGATCGGCGAGCCGCTGCGCAGTCGCCTCGGCGTTTTGGGCGTTGATCCGCTGGTCCTTGCCGGCCCTCTCCTCCTCACGCAGCCGGGCGGCACGCGCGTCCCAATAGTTGATCTCGCGGTTCAGCCGCGCCCTGACCTCCCGCTCGACCTTGTCGATCTCGGAGAGCCCGCGCTGCTTCACTTCGGTCAGATGCTGGGGCACCAGATTTGGCGATCGCATAGCCCAACGCGCGCTGCTCGACCTGACCCGCAAGCCAAGGTGCAGCGGCGAACGGGGAGACCGCCGTCTTCTCCTCCGGCCTCGTCTCTTTAGCCCTGCGGCGTGATCTCCACCGCCTTCTCAACCGCCTTGGCGACCTCCGCCCGCGCCCGCTTTGCGTCGGCTTCCGTCGCGAACGCAAACCCAACCAGAGGGCGCCCGTGTACGCCGCCGAGGATGCTGAAGCCGTACCCGGACCCGTCATCCCCGCTGTGAATGGTCACCAACTGCACGTCCCCCATCTTGCAGTTCGTGTAACTCATCATTGTGTCGCCTCCTCGTTCTCATGCCCCTCCGCCGCCGCCACCCGCAGGATGAAGTCGCTGCAGCTCTCGCCGGGGCCGCGCATCGCCGTGAGCACCCGACGCGGCTCAGCCGAGCGAGCGGATGATTTCGCGGTAAGCGGTCTCCGGGAACGCCTTCAGCGTTTTCGTGCGCACGAAGCCGAGGCCCCCGAGCTGAAGGGCGTAACGGGCCATGACGGCGTCGTCCGGCGCCTCGCAGATTCCGACAAAGTCGAACTCGCCCATCACCATGTAAAACTGCTTCATCTCGCCACCCATGTCGGCCAGTAGCTTCTTGGCGGCGTCGAGCCGACGCGGCGAGTCCTTGGCGGCCTTAACGCCAGCGTCGGTCAGGTTGAAGAGCGCGATGTACGTAGTCATTGTT
>NZ_JBKQOT010000229.1:0-2805 GCF_052145395.1 Roseiarcus sp. | reverse complement strand
CCCCCGCCGTTCACCTGGACCGGGTTCTACGTCGGTTTGAACGCCGGCGGCATCTGGAGCAGCGGCAGCCGCAACGCAACCCTCATTGACCCCGGCGCCCTTTGGCTCTCGAGCTATTTCCCCGGCGGAATTGGAAATAACCAGAGCGGCTTCATCGGCGGCGGCCAGGTCGGCTACAATTGGCAGACGGGCGCTTTTGTTCTCGGCGGCGAGGCCGACTTCGACGGGACGAGCCTGAGCAAGACATTCAACTACACCAGCGCTCCGTTCGGCTCCATTGTTAATGGCGTTGCGGTGCCGACAGCCGTCCTGGGCGACACGCTGAATGTGCACGCCAAGGCGAGCCTGGATTGGCTGGGAACGGTCCGCGCTCGCCTCGGTTGGGTCGTTACGCCGGACAACCGCCTGATGATCTACGGCACGGGCGGTTTCGCCTATGCCGGCGGAAGCTCGAACTTCAGCGTCTATGACGCGACGGGACTTTATTGGAGTGGCAATCCGAGCTCCACTCGCACCGGCTGGACGGTTGGTGGCGGTGTTGAATACGCGCTCACGAATAACATCACGATCAGGGGCGAATATCTCTACGTCAACCTTGGCAGCAACACCATCAACACGACCGCAAACCTCGCCGCCGCCACCCTCTTGCCGGGAACCTATGCGACGGCCAAGATCAATTACGACGCGTCGATCTTCCGCGCCGGCGTCAACTACAAGTTCTGATCGCAACGATCTGAGCTAAAACTCGGGACCGCGGCCATGGCGAAAGTCATGGCCGCGGTTTTCTTTGATCAGATGGGCGCGCGCCTTTTTTGGACCAGATCGCGCCGATTTTGCCTCTGTCCCTGATGCTCTTCGGGCATGAGACCCGGCGACGGGTCTGTTCGTTCTCCTACGCGAGTTAAATCCCGCGAAGGCTGGGCGGTCGCGGACGGTCGCTACGCTACCTCCGAGAAGCTCGCTAAAGCACGATGAAATCGGGTCGCGATGGTCAAAGCCTCACCCGCCCTTCGCGCGCCTCGACGAGAATATCGCCAGCGCCGCCCGGATTCGTCGGTTTTCGCCTTGATCGTGGCGAAGAAAGGCGCCCGCGTGCTCCGCGCGCGTGAATGGGCGCGAATCTTGATTGCGGAAAACCAGAAATAACGCTATGATCCGTTCATGCGAGCATCAGACGAAGCGCAATTGGATCGACGCCGTCTTGGACAGGACGCGGCCGCTTTGTTGGGGATGGGCCGGATGGTGAACAAGATTCGCGCGGAAATTTTTTCGCGAACTCAAGTGCAACGCGTTGAAAAGTCACGATTCACGGGTGAATAAGAGCGTCAAATCCAGCGCCGAACGCGTGTCGAAGGCACGCTGAATGACGCCGAACGGCGCCTGAATGCGCCTCGCTCCGCGGACGCCCGAGGAAGTCCTTATGTCTCGCGCCGGCGGCGTCCGGGCGGCCGCCTCTCTTGGCTCATGGATCGACTCGTGACACTAACTCGCGCGGGGCGTTCGAAGAGCGTAAAATCAGTCACGCTCGGTCACAATTCGCGAAAGGAACGCGGCACCCGCATGACGTCGCCTTCTGCTCCCTGCGGCGCCACGGGAAACTTGCGAAGTCCGCGCGCAGGCCTCAAGGCGTCTCGGGTTCCGGCGCCTTGTCGGCCGGCCCCTCGGCGGCGGGCTCGACGCGCTTCCTTGACCGACCCCGGGCTTTCGCCGCGAGCATGATGTCCCGCTCCATGCGCGGCGCGGCCGGGCCTTCCGGATAGACAAAGCCGAGCTTCTTCTCGCCGGTCTCGTCGCCGGTCACGACGACCTTCACCACGCCGCCGTTCTTCAGCTTCCCGAACAGCACCTCGTCGGCGAGCGGCGTCTTGATCTGGCTCTGGATCACGCGCGCCATCGGCCGGGCGCCCATGGCCTCGTCGTAGCCGTGTGTGACCAGCCAGGCGCGCGCTTCGTCGGTCAGTTCGATCACCACGTTGCGGTCGGCGAGTTGCGCCTCGAGCTGGAGGATGAACTTGTCGACGACACGGGCGATCACCTCCTCCGGCAGGCGCGCGAATGGGATGATAGCGTCGAGCCGGTTGCGGAATTCCGGCGCGAACAGCCGGTCGATCGCCTCCTTGTCGTCCCCCTCCCGGGTCGCCTTGTGGAAGCCGAAAGCCGCGCGCGCCAGATCCTGAGCGCCGGCGTTAGTCGTCATGATCATGATCACGTTGCGGAAATCGATCGCCTTGCCCGAATGGTCGGTCAGCTTGCCGTGGTCCATCACCTGCAACAGGATGTTGAAAAGATCCGGATGGGCCTTCTCGATCTCGTCCAGAAGCAGGACGCTGTGCGGATGCTGGTCGATTGCGTCGGTGAGCAGGCCGCCCTGATCGAAGCCGACATATCCTGGAGGGGCGCCGATCAGCCGCGAGACTGTGTGCCGCTCCATGTATTCGGACATGTCGAACCGAATCAGCTCGAGGCCGAGGCTCGTGGCGAGCTGCCGCGCAGCCTCCGTCTTGCCGACGCCGGTCGGCCCCGAAAACAGGTAGCAGCCGATGGGCTTCTCCGGATCGCGTAAGCCCGCGCGAGCGAGCTTGATCGCCGCGGCGAGGGCGCTGACCGCTACATCCTGGCCGTACACGGCGCGCTTCAGCGTCTCCTCGAGATGCTGCAGCACCTCGGTGTCGTCCTTCGACACCGACTTCGGCGGGATGCGGGCCATCGACGCGATGGTCGCCTCGATCTCCTTGACGCCGATCGTCTTCTTGCGCTTGGCCTCGGGCAACAACATCTGCGAGGCGCCCGTCTCGTCGATCACGT
>NZ_JBKQOT010000228.1:0-5504 GCF_052145395.1 Roseiarcus sp. | reverse complement strand
CCGTGTCGCTGATCGCGGTGCTGATCCCGTTGTTGTTCATGGGCGGCGTGATCGGACGCCTGTTCAGCGAGTTTGCGGTAACGCTCGCAATCACGATCGTGCTTTCCGCCGTCGTGTCTTTGACCCTCGTGCCGATGCTCTGCGCGCGCATGCTGCGGCGCCGGTCGGAACGCGATACGAGCCGGTTCGAGCGCATCAGCGAAGGATTGTTCAACATGACGCTCAGCGCCTACGAGCGCGGCTTGCGCTGGGTGCTTCGCCATCAGGGACTGACCTTGTTGGTGGCGATCGTCACCGTAGCATTGACGGGATACCTGTACGTCGTCATCCCGAAGGGACTGTTCCCCGTGCAGGATATCGGAGTCCTCCAGGGGATCAGCATCGCAGACAATGCGGTTTCGTACCAAGCGATGTCGGCTCGGCAGATGGCGCTGGCGGATGCGATCCTGAGAGACGCCGACGTGACCAGCCTGACCTCGTACGTCGGGATCGACGGCTCCAATGCGACCCTGAACAATGGCCGCTTTTTGATCAATCTGAAGGGAGTCGACGACCGTTCGCTCACCGCCGAGCAGATCGCCAGGCGCATTCAGGGTGAAGTGGCGCATATTCCGGGCATCAAGCTCTATCTGCAACCCGAACAGGATCTGACGCTCAATACGACGGTTTCACCCAATCAGTATCAGTTCGTTTTGCGTGGCCCCAGCCAGCAGGCGTTCGCAAAATACGTGCCTCAGATCATCGACAAGATGAGGCAGATCAAATCGATCTCCGACGTCGACAGCGACTTGAACAACGAGGGGCTGACGCTCAATGTCGATGTCAACCGACAGCTCGCCGCACGCTTCGGCATCACCCCGGCGACGATCGACAACGCGCTTTACGACGCGCTCGGTCAGCGCATCGTCACGACGATATTCAACCAGTCGACGCAATATCGCGTGATCCTGGTGGCCAAGCGCGATCGCCTGCCCGACCTGAAATCCTTGCAGTCGCTCTATCTGCCGAGCCAGACGGCGGCGACGGGGCAAGTGCCGCTTTCCGCCATCGCCGACATCAAGACCGGGAAGTCCCCGCTTGTGATCAGTCATCTGGCGCAGTTCCCCGCCGTGACCGTCTCCTTCAATCTGACAGAGCATGCGTCGCTGAGCACGGCGGTCGACGAAATCAATCAGGCCATTCAGGCGGTGCATCTGCCGCCGTCGATCACCAGCAGCTTCCAGGGCGCGGCGCAGGCCTTCCAGGACTCGCTTTCCAGCGAGGTGTTCCTGCTGATCGCGGCGCTCGTCGCCGTCTATATCGTGCTGGGCGTGCTGTACGAGAGCTTCATTCATCCGGTGACGATTCTTTCGACGCTGCCATCGGCCGGCATCGGCGCGTTGCTCGCGCTGATGATGGCCGGCGAGGACCTTGATGTGATCGGCATCATCGGGATCGTCCTGCTCATCGGCATCGTCAAGAAGAACGCGATCATGATCGTCGACTTCGCGCTCGAAGCCGAGCGCGTGCATGGCCGGTCGCCCGAGGAGGCGATTTTCGAAGCTTCGTTGCTACGCTTCCGACCGATCCTGATGACCACGCTCGCAGCGATGCTCGGCGCCCTGCCCATGCTCCTGGGCTCCGGCACCGGTTCCGAGCTGCGCCGGCCGCTCGGCCTGGCGATCATCGGCGGTCTCGCGCTGAGCCAGCTCCTGACGCTGTTCACCTCGCCGGTCATCTACCTCGCGTTTGACCGCCTTGCACGGCGTCTCGGCCATCGCCGGCCGGACCCGTCCCCGGCCGAGAGTCCAGCGTGAATATTCCCGCGCTTTTCATCGACCGACCGGTGGCGACGACACTGCTCGCCGTCGCGATCCTGCTATCGGGCGTGCTCGCCTATTTCCACCTGCCCGTGGCGCCCTTGCCGAACATCACGTTCCCCGTGGTGGTCGTCCAGGCGAACATGGCAGGGGCCGCGCCCGAAATCATGGCGGCCACCGTCGCCGAGCCGTTGGAAAAGCGTATGGCCACGATCGCCGGCGTGACGGAACTGACGTCGACCAGCTATGTCGGCGCGGCGAGGATCATCGCTCAATTCGACGTGAGCCGCGACATCAACGGCGCCTCCCGCGACGTCCAGGCGGCGATCCAGGCGGCCCGCGCGGACTTGCCGACAACCTTACGCACCAATCCGACGTGGCGCCAATATAACCCGTCCGACTCGCCGATCATGATCCTGGCGTTGACGTCGGATACGCTCACTACTGCGGAGCTTTACGACAGCGCCGATACAGTGATTCAGCAGCAGCTGTCCCAGGTCAACGGCGTCGGCCAGATCACGCTCGGCGGCGCCGCGTTGCCTTCCGTCCGCATCGAACTCGAACCGGACAAGCTCAACAGTTATGGCATCGGCATGGAGGACGTGCGGGCCGCGGTCTCCGCCGCCAACGCAGACAGCGCCAAGGGCGATCTCGACGTCGGCGGTCGACGCTACGAGGTCACGTCCAACGATCAGGCCTCCGTCGCGGCCGACTACAAGAACCTCGTCATTGCCTACCGCAAAGGGTCGCCGGTCCTGTTGCACGATGTCGCCGAAGTGGAAGATTCGAACGAGAATATCCGCAATGTCGGCCTTTACAACGGCAAGTCGGCAGTCGGCGTCATCGTCTATCCAATCCCGGGCGCCAACATCGTCGAAACCGACGCGGAAATCCGGAGGGTCCTGCCCTCGGTCGAGGCGACTCTGCCGCACGGCGCCCATGTCAACATCGCCATGGACCGCTCGCAGTCCGTCAACGCCGCAGTCGAAGACACCGGACGCACCCTCACCATCGCCGTGACGCTGGTGATCGCGGTGGTTTTTGTCTTCCTGCAATCCCTGCGTTCAACGTGGATACCCGCGGTGGCCTTGCCGTTGTCGATCATCGGCACGTTCGGACCGATGTATCTGATCGGGTACAGTATCGACAATCTTTCCCTCATGGCGCTAACCATCGGCACCGGCTTCGTCGTCGACGATGCCGTCGTCGTGCTTGAAAACATCGTGCGTCATCTCGACTCGGGACTGAGTCCGCGTGACGCAGCTTTGCGCGGCAGCGCCGAGGTCGCCTTCACGGTAATTTCGATGAGCCTGTCCCTGATCGCTGTGTTCATTCCCATACTATTGATGCCGGGGACTGTGGGCCTGGTGTTTCACGAGTTTGCGGTGACCCTGTCGATCGCCATCCTGTTTTCGATGGTGATCTCGCTCACCATTACGCCATGCATGTGCGCCCACGTCCTGAAATCGCGTGCCGAGTTGCATTCCAGGCCCCGCTGGGCCGTCTGGATGGAGAACCAGTTCGATCGGTTCAGGAACGCCTATGCGCGCGGGCTGCATGTCGTCCTCGACCGCACGCTGCTGGTCGGGCTGGTGCTGATCGGCTTGATCGTCGGAAATGTCTATTTATTCGAGCTTTTGCCGTCCACCTTCTTTCCCGAGCAGGACACGGGCATCGTGCTCGGTCAGATCATCGCCGATCAGGATATCTCCTTTCCGGCGATGTCCAAGAAGCTCGCCCAGTTGCAAAAGATCGTGCAGACGGATCCCGGGGTCGCCTCGGTCTTCGGCTTCGCCGGTTCGGGTTCGGCTGGCCGAGCCGGCAATACCGCCAATATCTTCGTTGAACTGAAACCGCTCGCGGAGCGAGGCGTTTCAGCAGCCGAAATCGTCCAACGCCTACGCCCCAAACTGAGCAGCATTGCCGGGGCGCGGCTGTTCCTGCAGGCGCAACAGGACTTGCATATCGGCGGCAGGCAATCGGCAGCGGAATATCAATATACCTTGAGCGGTGACGACGCCGACGCCATATACAAGCTCGTCCCGAGGCTGATAACGGAGCTTGGCAAACACCGGGATCAATTGACCGATGTCAACACGGACATGCAGCAGGACGGGTTGCAGACCTATGTGACAATCGATCGCGACACTGCGGCGCGCTATAATCTCACGCCAAATCAGATCGACGCAATACTCTACGACGCCTTTGGTCAGCGCACTGTCTCCACCATCTACAATCCGTACAACCAATATTTTGTGGTGATGGAGGTCGCGCCGAAATACTGGCAATATCCGCAAGCGCTCAATCGGATTTTCTTCAGCACGGCAGCCGGCAATGTGGCCGGGACGCAACAGACGCAAATGCCGGCCGGCACGGTCAGCGGCGTGAACCCGTTCATTTCGGTCGTCACGACTCAGGCGGTTGCGGCAAGCACGAACACGTTGAACGCCAACGCCCAGGCCAACCAGGCCACGAACGCGATATCCAACAGTCGCGGCGGCACGTCCAGCGGCAGTTCCGACAGCACCGCCGCCGAGACGATGGTGCCCGTGTCCGCCCTGGCTCAGTCCGTCAACAACCATACGGCAATTCAGGTCAACCACCAAAGCGGCCTCATCGCGGCGACGATCTCGTTCAACCTGCCGCCCGGAGGATCGCTCAGCGGCGCTCTTGCCGCGATCAATTCGGCCATGAGCGAGTTGGGGGCCCCCGCCTCGATTCACGGCACGCTCCAAGGCTCCGCCCAGGTCTTTGCGCAGTCTCTGGCCGCAATTCCGCTTTTGATCCTCGCAGCGCTCGTGGCCGTTTATATCGTGCTGGGAATTCTCTACGAAAATACCATCCATCCCCTGACGATACTGTCGACTCTCCCCTCGGCCGGGATCGGCGCGACGCTGGCGCTCCTGCTGTTCAACGTGCCGTTCTCAATGATTGCGCTGATCGGCATAATTCTGCTCATCGGCATCGTGAAGAAGAACGCCATCATGATGATCGATGTCGCGATCCATTTGGAACGCTACGAGAAGCGTGATGGGAAGGAGGCCATTCACGAGGCGGCCGTGATACGTCTCCGACCGATCATGATGACCACGGCCGCCGCGGTGCTCGGCGCCGTGCCGCTCGCGATTGGCATCGGCCAGGGGGCGTCGCTGCGTCAGCCGCTCGGCATAACCGTGATGGGAGGGCTGATACTCAGTCAGATCTTCACGCTCTTTACGACGCCGGTAATCTATCTCTCTCTCGAACGTCTACGTCTCAAGCTCGTCGGACTCGCTTCCGAATTGCCGTGGCGCGCCGGACGCCAAACGGGTTTGAACGCATGAAGATCCGGACCCTCCTCGCGGTCGACCGACCAGGCGGCCAGAATATCAAGCGAAAGATTCTGACGACGAGATCGCGGCGAAATCAGACGCCTGCGGACGGAGGCAAGCTTCTCAGAAAGTGTTGAGACGGATGCTCTGGATCGCGCTGCGATTGCGGAGCAAACCCGAGCCGGACGGACGCCGACCGGCGCCCTTACCCGCGCTCCTTGCTGATGAACTGCCGGAAGCGCTCCGACGTCGCCCCCGAGAACAGCGCCTCGGGCTCGCCCTCGGCCTCCACCAGCCCCTGATGCAGGAACATCACCCGGGTCGAGACGTCGCGGGCGAAGCCCATCTCGTGGGTCACGACCAGCATGGTGCGGCCTTCGTCGGCCAGCGCGCG
>NZ_JBKQOT010000227.1:0-3643 GCF_052145395.1 Roseiarcus sp. | reverse complement strand
GCTCGACTACATCCACTTCAAGGACATCGACCGCGCGAAGTTCGACGAGGTCATGAGCCGCCGTATCCGCTTCTTCGAAGCCTGCGGCGAAGGCGTGATATGCCCGATCGGCCGAGGCTGCATCGACTATCGGGCTATCCGCCAACTGCTGGCTCATATCGGCTACGCCGGCGTCATCACTGTTGAGCAGGAAAGAGACCCGCGAAACGCCGGCGGCAGCCTCGCCGACGTGAAGGCGAGTCGCGACTATCTCGCAAGCGTCGGCTTCTGACATTTCTGCGAGGTTGGAGTGATCGGCCGCAAGGAGGGACGAGAGCGATGGTTCGGTAACCCGATACTCCCGAACCCGGAGCGCTTCAAATCGAGCGTCGCCTGCGGATAGATGATGTTGGCGAGCGCTGCCCTCAACTGTTCGCGTGGCTTTCAATGGCCTCCCGGAACCGAGCAAGCGTTCCCTTGGGCGTGAGAGCGCCGAAATGACCGATGACTTCGGCGGCGACCTGCTGCCCTAACTCGCAGGACCGTAGGGGAGGCGACCCTGCAAGTCGCGCCGCGAGATAGCCGGCGTTGAAGGCATCGCCGGCGCCGGTCGTGTCACGAACCGTCTCGATCGGCGGCGTCGGCGCCTCGCCGCGCACGCCGTCCACGGAGAAGAGGACCGCTTCCCCGCCGTTCTTGACGGCAATCTCCCGGACGCCATAGCCCTCCATGCGGGCGAGCGTCGCATCCGGCGTGGCGTCGCCCCAGAATTTCGCCTCGTCGTCAAAACTCGGCAACAGAATGTCGACTGCGTCCATGATCTCCCGCGTCGCACGACGCAGTGTGTCTTCGTCGGGCCAAAGGCGGAGGCGCGCGTTCGGATCGAATGAGACGACGGCGCCTTCGCCACGCGCTCTGTCGAGGGCCTTTACGAGGTTGCGTCTTCCTTCGTGGCCGATGATGGCGATCGTAATTCCCGAGACGTGGATGAGCCCAATACCCCGCAACGCCTCGGCGAGACGAACAGGGTCGTCCGCGAGTCGTCGCGCGGCGGACGCCTCGCGCCAGTAAGTGAAGCTGCGCTCCGCCCCGTCGAGGCTGATGACGTAAAGGCCAATCGTCCGCGCCGGGTCACGGTAGATCCTCGACCCATCGACGCCGCCAGATGCGAGAAAGGCGAGGAAATGTTCCGACCACGGGTCGGTTCCAATGCCTGTCAAGTAGCCGACACTTCCGCTCCCGCCGATCAGTTCAGCCAGATGCCAACAGATGTTGAGCGTATCGCCTGCGAATCCGCGCCGGTAAAGGCCGTCGCCGACGGGCGCGAATTCGAGCATCGCTTCGCCGACGCCGACGACGTTCCGGTTGATCCAAGTTCGAGCCGTCACGTCTGGCGCCCTTCGGAGATGGTCAGTGAACGGCATAGTGGATCGCGCCTGTCAGGAATGCCGGCCAATCGCGCTCGAAGAACGGCTTGTCGTCGCGATCGCGTCGGCGGATCGGGCGCGCATCACAGGCGAACGTTCCCGCGTCGAACCGCACATGGATCTGCTCGGAGCGGTCCTCTGCGCGCTCGGACACGAAACGGACGTCTTCCAGAGCGCCGAGGCGGGCTTCCGGGACGCGATCTCCATCCGGCGCGCAAATGGTTCGCGCTCCGCGACTGCCGCCTCCTCGTGAGATGTAGAAAGCGAGCACCGCCAGCACCCCTTCCGATAGGAGCGCGGTCTGCCGCCACTGCAGAGCTCTTAGAGCTTCTGGGGCGCCGGAGTAGGCGATCCCCTCCTGGCGAATGGTCTCGTTGAGGGCGCGAGCCGCATTCAGCGCCGACTTCACATCGCCTGCGTTACAGAGCACGCCGGCATGATCGCTCATGCGATTCTGAACATCCTTGCAGATCGATTTGACGCTGAGCGGGCTGTCGGCATTGAGAACGTCGAGGATACGGCCGACGGCCTCGTCGATGAGTCCGGGCGTAGGTCCTCTTGCTGCGCACCCGTCACGGCGAGCGGCGACATGCTCGGCGCAGCGGGTGCCAAAAACCTGGCCTGCGTTCAACGCCGCGCCACCTGGTCGGGTTACACCGTGCGTTCCCGCCGCCTCGCCGACTGCGTAGCAGCCCTCGAGACTGGTCGCGCCCCAACCGTCGACCGCGAGGCCGCCATTCATATGCTGATTGTTCACTGCGAATTCGAGCGGATCGCTGGTGATGTCGTATTTGTAGCGTTTGTAGAGCTCGATCGAGAGCGGGTTCATCTTGCGCAGACGGTCGAGCGGACGTTCCAGCATCGCGCCGCCATTCGTCAGATAGGCGGTGACATCTGGATCGAGCCGGCCGAGATCGAACTCGGCGTCTCCTGGAACCGGAAGCGGATTGCGGTTGAAGTCGAGGAACACTCTTCGTCCGGCCCGAGTCTCCCTGATGATTGCAAGGTCGACGAGGCTCGAGCCGAACCCGAGCATGCGCGTTGCGTGGAACGGCCACTGGTAGCCTTTGCGAAAGACGTTCGACGCCAGCTCCTGAGTGGTCCGGTAATAGTCGGCGAGGAAATTGCGCTCATGCCCGCGCGCGTCGCGCGAGAAGATGTAGGGCATTGCCTGGACGTATGTGCCCGAGAGGTTCCATGGGAATCCATCGCGCGATGTGCTGATGCCGACTTGGCTCTCGGTCAGATTGACGGCTTCGAGACCCGCCTCCAGCGCCAGCCCTAGCGACCCGAAACACTGCCTCGGATAGACGCTGTCGCGGTAGAGTTCTCCGGGTCCTCCGGTCGCGATCACGACCGAACCGCTCAGGAACACGAGAAGGCCCAGCGGATTGTCCGGCGTGCGACGCTTGGGCGACATTGCGACGACCCCCACGCAGCGAGCGCCCGCTCCCGAGTCGACAAGCAGACGGACGCCGGTCGTCTGATTGAAGAACGGCACGTTCAGCCGGGTCGCTTCCTTGGCGAGCACCTGCACCATGAGACGCGACGTGCGAGGTCCGCAACTTGTCGCGCGACCGACCTCATCGTGGTCCGTTTGGTAGCGCAACACCCCCCCGAGGCGGTCCTGCGGGATCGGCAGTCCCATGAATTGCAGGGATGAGAGCGCTCGCGGCGAGCCCACGGCTTCGATGTAGGCTGTGTCCTCGTCCATCGCGCCGCCCGCGCCGAGCGCCTCGGCCATCGCCCGAAAATCGTCGCCGCGCCCGGAGCCATTGGCGGTGTGCAGCGTCTGCTTGTCGGATCCGGAGCAGGCCGATGTGCCGCCAAAGGCGCTCTGGGTGGCGACCACGACGTCGACGTCGCGCCGCTTCATCTCGACCGCCGCGCGCAATCCCGCGGCTCCGCTGCCGAGAACCAGGGCTTCGCTGCGGTAGATGGGAATTGAGAAACCGCGCGTGGCGACGGTCTCTCTAATCGACCGCTCGGTCGGCAGGCGCGGCATCGCGATGTCGGTCAGAGCGTCGAGGATGTCTTGCGGGATCGTCGCGCTCACTGGCGGTTTCCGGAGAGTGGGGTTGACGGGGGGACCAAAAATGACTAAGGGTTATTAGCACGTTCCAATTTTATCGGCAATGGCCTCAATTTTCTCCTAATGGACTTCGGCGGATGGAGATTAAAGCGAAGCACTCTTATTGGAACGTTCCAGTTTGGATAAGCGTCCATGAATGACGAAG
>NZ_JBKQOT010000226.1:0-5429 GCF_052145395.1 Roseiarcus sp. | reverse complement strand
CGCGTGATGGAGAAGTCCTGTCCGTTCGGCTTGACGCCGCTGGTGACGGCCGTGGTGCAGGCCGCGGGTAGGGTCACTCCCAACGTGTTGACGGAGAAATTATAGTCGTTCTGGCCCAGCCAGTAATACGCGCCGATCAGATCGGCCGAGCCCCAGCCGTGCATCCAGTCATCCGGAACCGAGTACTTGGCGCCCACCCAGAAAACGTTCGCTTGCCTGGGGAGGTTATAGTTGTTGTTGACGGCCCACTGGGTCGTCAGCTTGAGCTTGGAGGCGAGCGATCCGGGCACATTGAAGCCTGGGATCGTTCCCGGCACGTTGAAATAGCCGATGGTCTCGAACCCATTCATGTAGGAGTCGCTCGGATTCTGCTGGCGGATATATTGGTAGGAGGCGTAGAACGTCCAGGCCTGCCACTTGTACTTGGTGTTCAGCATAAAGCCGACGTTGTTCGACAGCGTCGCCACGAAGTCCGACTGGTTGTACAAACCGGTGTAGTAGCCCGGAATACTGTTGGTGCACTCGGTCTGCCCCGAGAAGGGGCCCTTGGTGAGGGTGGAGCACTGGGTGAGCGAACCCGCTGTGGCAAGGTTCACGGCGTCCTTGGCGAAGCTCCCGATCCCGTCGACCGACAAGACGCCGCCGCTCGGGAACTTGAAGTCTCCGCCGACCTGGCCCTGATAAATGCCGTCCGTGCCGTTGCCCCAGTTGTAGCCGCCAACCTGAACCAGGCCGCCCAGCCGGAAGTTCTGGATATCGATGCGATACTTGACCGCCGTATTGGCGCGGGCCGCCTCTGTGTCGCCGAAGCCGGCGTAGGAGCCGGAATAGCCGACCGGCGAGAAGGCGTACGAGCCGCCCATCGGATCGTAGGAATTGATGGCGTCCAGCGACAGCGTGTTCACGCGGCCGCCGGTCAGCGTTCCATAGGTCGGGTTGCTGAAGCCGAGGAACCACTGGGAGTTCAGCGGCTGGCCGGTGCGGCTCGAATCGGCGTTCGCACTTTGCAGAAAGAGCGATTGGCCGTTGTTCTGGACCTGCGATTTCTGCGCGTAAGCCAAATTGATGCCGTAGGGATTGAAGCCGGTTTCCGCGACCCCGATGAGCGACCAGCCAGTGGAGCCGATCGGCTCGCTCATCTTGACGCCGATCACCGACTGGCTGAGGCCGTTCGGCGTCCACAGCCATTGCGGGCCGTGGGTGCTTTGCTTGGTGATGATGTTCGCGACGCCGTTATTCCACCGCTGGTTGTAGCCGGCGCCGTTGGACTCGTAGCCGATGCCCCCGTCGAGCGTCGCATAGAGCGTGACGCCGGCATAGCTGATCGGACAATCGGCCGCGCTCGAATTCAGCCAGGTCCACACGCTGGCGTAGCAGTTCACGGGTGGCGCCGCCGCGGGCGCTTTGGTGGTCGGCAGATCGGCGGCGTGCGCCGTTCCCGCAGCAGCGGCGATCATGATCGCCAAGGAAGCCCCGAGCTTTTTCATCTGGTCCCCATTCCTCAGCAGACCGCCTGATGTCTGCGCTGATTCGTTCCATCTGGCTCACGAACGGCCAATTCGAAGCGAGGCCAGTTCTCGACGGTTGTCGCGAGCGATAATCGCCGCAACCCTGAAAATGCTAACCGCTGCGGAAGTCATAAACAAATCTTCGTTTTGCGGAGCGCTTAGCTTTTCCTGTGGTGTTGCATTCAAGCAACAAGGGAAGCAATCGGGAAACGAAATGAGTAGTGAAATATACCTAAAGCGGCGTCGAGCGCACTTCAATGTGTACGCCGTGCGCAAAAACAAAAGGCGGAATAAAGGCAATTGTTAGACACCGTATGTAACAGTTGGGCGACAAAAAGGATGGCCAGAAGTTAAAATAAATTGTAGAATCTGGCCGCCTTAGAACGAATCATAAAATAAAATTTAATTAAGTTACATTTATAACATGCAATTTATAGTGCCGCGCGTTGTTTGCTGGAGACTGTTTGGTATTGTAAAGCCAGCTTTATAAAATCGCAGCGCGGGCGCAGGCGACCCCAAGCATTTGATCAGTTAAAGCGCAGGCGTATACGTGGTAAACGTACCGTGGCGGGGTGAATTTTGCACAACGGGAAAAACGTTCAAAACGTATATCATAAGGACGCGCAGTCGGAGACTGCCGTCTTTTCGACGACTTTTGTTCAGCCGCGAGACCATGAATACGCCAAGGTTGACGAGTACATACGGCAGCAAACGATGTACAAGAAGAGCGAGCGAAGGAAGAGCGAACGATGGCGATTTCGATTGTCGACGGGTCGACCGCTCCGGCGCCGCAACGAGGGAGCGACCCGCGGAGAGCTTCGGTCCTGCTGATCGAGGACGAGCCGGAGCTCGCGGAGGAGGTGCGCCTCGAACTCGAGGCCGCAGGACATTCCGTTAGAGTAGCCTATGACGTCGACGAAGGGCTCCGGGCCGCCCGCTCCGGCTGGGCCTCGATCCTCGTGGTCGATCGGATGCTGGGAAGCGCAGACGGTCTGTCGATCGTCGAGACGCTGCGAGAGGAAGGCGATTCGACGCCCGTTCTGGTGATCAGCGCCTTGTCGTCCGTGGACGAGAGGATCAGCGGCCTGAAGGCCGGCGGCGACAACTATCTCGTCAAGCCGTTCGACGTTCGCGAGCTCAGCGCCCGCGTCGAAGCGCTCATGCGGCGCCGCGGAGAGACGCGCGCGACCCGGTTGCAGGTCGGCGCGTTGGAA
Source organism: Roseiarcus sp. (assembly GCF_052145395.1). Classification (NCBI taxonomy): domain Bacteria; kingdom Pseudomonadati; phylum Pseudomonadota; class Alphaproteobacteria; order Hyphomicrobiales; family Roseiarcaceae; genus Roseiarcus; species Roseiarcus sp. The sequence goes on along the minus strand of NZ_JBKQOT010000226.1, from coordinate 2,707 downwards.
ATGGACCTGGTCGACCGCAAGGTGCGCTGCGGAGGCCTGCCGGTCGAACTCCTGCCTCGCGAGTTCAAGCTGCTCGAGTATTTCATGCGCCGGCCGGGCCAGATCGTGACGCGGGCCATGCTGCTCGAGGACGTCTGGAACTTCAAGTTCATGGCGCAGACCAACGTCGTCGACGTGCAGATCGGCAACCTGCGCCGCCGGCTCGATCCGACGGGTCAGCGCAAGTACATCGTCAACGTTCGCGCGGTCGGCTTCAAGCTTGATGCAGACGGTTGAGGTCTTTCGGGCGCCAGCGTTCCGCCTCGCGCTCGCCTTCTGTTTTGCGGTTTCCGCCGCCACGGCCGCCGCCTTTGGCGTCATCTACCTCCAGGTCTCCAATGCGGACGTGCAGAGAGTTAGTGCGGTTCTCGTCGACGAGGCCGCCAAGAGCGAAGGCGACAGCGACGAGCAGTTGCGCCGGGCGCTCGAACTGCGCCTGACGCGCGACATCCGTCGCCTCGACTACGTGGCCTTGTTCGATGCGTCGGGCGCCAAGATTTTCGGCGACGTGCCGGCCGTGCCGTCGATCCCCGTTGACGGCGCCGCGCACATCGTGCGGCAACAGCTTCTCCCGGATTCAAGCGGCTTCGAGCCAGCCCTGTTCGTCGCCCGCCAGCGTCCGGACGGCGCCGTCGTGCTGTTTGGACGCAGTTTGCGCGAGGTCTACGACCTGCAGGCGACCTTGCTCACGGTGCTGGCGATTGCGCTCTTGCCGACCGTTCTCGTCATCCTCGCGATTGGGGCATTTTTCGCGCGCCGCGCCTCAATGCGGTTCGAGCGGATCCACAGTGCGATCCTTCGGATCATGAACGGCGAACTTCATTCCCGCCTGCCGGTCGGAAGGGAGGGCGACGACGTCGAGAAAGTGGCGCGCGCGGTCAACCTGATGCTCGACGAGATCGAGCGCCTGCTCGACCAACTCAAGTGGGTTGGCGACAACATCGCCCACGACCTGCGCACGCCGCTGATGATCGCACGCGCCAAGATCGCGCGGGCGCTCGACGAGGAGACGGACGCCGAGATCCTGCGGCCGATCCTGAACGCGGCCGTCTCGCAGATCGATCGCGCTTCCGTCGCCATTGCCGCCATTCTGCGCGTCTCCGCGGTGGAGAATGGCGCGCTAGGGAACCGCTTCACGGACTTCGATCTCGGCGCCGTCTGCGCGGAGGTCGTCGACTTTTACGAGCCGCTCGCCCAATCCAAGTCCATCGAGATGACGGTCGACGTCCGCGGTCCGGCCCCGATGCGCGGCGACGTCGACCTCATGCGCGAGGCCGTCTCGAATCTCGTCGACAACGCGATCAAGTTCACCCCAGAAGGCGGGACGGTGCGCGTCGAGGCTGAAACCATCGACGGCCTGCCGCGTCTGGCGGTCAGCGACACCGGGCGCGGAATTCCGCCTCAGGACCGCGCCCGGGTCTTCCGCCGGTTCTTCCGAGGGGACGGGGATGACGTTCCGGGCCACGGCCTCGGTCTCAATATAGCCCAGACGATCGCCAATCTGCACGGATTCCAACTGACCGTGGAGGACAACAACCCCGGCGCGCGTTTTGTCATGGCGCCAATGGCCAAGGCCTCGCTGGGTCTTGTCCGAGCGGCGGAATGATCCGCAAGTATCGCGGGCGCTCCGAGTGAGTATTTCTCCAAATATTATTTAGTGGTTTGATCGTCCGGTCGAAGCTACCAGACTGAGGGGCCAAGACGGCCGGCGCGCCGGCCGCCACACGTCTGCGCGCCTTTCGGGGAACCGGTACTCAAGCGCCGTCGAAGAGTCCAATGCTCGCTATCGTCAGAATCGCGCTGAACAAGCCTTACACGTTCGTCGTGATGGCGATGCTGATCGTCATCTTCGGCGTGGCGGCCGCGGTGCGCACGCCGACCGACATCTTCCCGAATATTGGCATTCCCGTCGTCGCCGTCGCGTGGACCTACAACGGACTGCCGCCGGACGACATGTCGGGCCGGGTCATCTATTATTATGAACGTACGCTGAGCGCCCAGGTCAACAACATCGAGCATATCGAGTCGCAGTCGCTCGCCGGCTACGGCGTGGTGAAGGTCTACTTCCAGCTCAACGTCAACATCAACGCCGCGCTGGCGCAGATCACGGCCGCCTCGCAGACCGTTCTCAAGCTCCTGCCGCCCGGCATCACGCCGCCTTACGTGCTGAGCTTCAACGCCTCCAGCGTTCCCATTCTCCAGTTGGCGCTGTCGAGCAATTCGCTGTCGCAGGCCCAGATTTTTGACGCCGGGCAGAATTTCATCCGTCCGCAACTGGCGACCGTCAATGGCGCCGCCGTGCCCTCGCCGTACGGCGGCAAGGTGCTGCAGGTCCAGGTCGATCTCAATCAGGACAAGCTCCAGGCCTACGGCCTTTCCTCGCAGGACGTCGTCGGGGCGATTGCGCGTCAGAACCTGGTTACGCCGGTCGGCACGGAGAAGGTCGGCATCTTCGAGTATATCGTCGACCTCAACGACTCGCCGAAGGAAATCTCCGAGCTCAACGACCTTCCCATCCGGGATGTGAACGGCACGCCGGTCTACATTCATGACGTCGCCTATGTACACGCCGGCGCGCCACCACAGACCAACATGGTACGCGTCGACGGCTCCAACGCGGTCCTGATGACGATCCTGAAGTCGGGCTCGGCCTCGACGCTCGACGTCA
>NZ_JBKQOT010000225.1:0-3962 GCF_052145395.1 Roseiarcus sp. | reverse complement strand
GCTCAGCACGAACATCGACGACTGCAACAAGGGCTGTATCGGCGGCCAGCCCGACTGACTAGAACGGTGCGCCAATCGCCGCGTTGGAATTCCGAGGAGCGCGACATGAGACAGGCCATTGGTATCGGGCTTGGGCTTGCGGCCGTCTTGGCGATCCCAGCCTTTTGCGCACAGATAGATGCGCCGGTGGATCCGGTTCGCCACCATCATATCTGTTATCACATTTAACACGTGTATTAGATCATTTACTGGGCGCCGGAGTCGGCGATCGCTCACGACGCGATCGCTCAAAGTCGCCCCACCCGCGTTGGCAGCTCCGTCCTGGTTTCCGCACGCCGCGCCCTATGCGAGCGGCCAGGGCGACGAGGACGGGCTGAGCCGCGACATCAACGATTGCAACGTGGGCTGCATCGGCGGCAATACCGGCTGACGCGATGGCGAGTTGCTTTCGCGCCCGCGGCCGAACGCAGATCGAGCCGCTAGGAGGGCTCGATTAAAGGGGTCAAGGCAACCTCGCGGGCGGCGTCCGCCGCCGGAGCATGATCGTCAAAAGCGGATGCGAAGGCCAATGGCCGGGTCCCAATCCTGTGTGGTCGCGCTCGTCCAGGAGTATTTGGTGTTGCCCGGAATCGCGTAGTATGTCTTGGCGTAGCCGTTCGCCATCCCGCCGTACACGTTGGTCATCATCACCCCAGCGTAGAGATCGACCCGCCCGACCGGCCGATAGTCGACAAGGAGCGACACGGCGTCCTGGCTGCCCGCGCACTTGCTGCTGCTGATGAACGCGCCGGTCCCGGTGCAGGCCGCCGACGTGGCGTAGCCGTAGGGAATGCCCTTGGTCGTCCCGGTGTTCCAGGTGAAGTTATAATCGTTTTGAGTCTGGTAATAGAAGCCCATTGCAAGGTCGAGGTTGCTCCAGATCGACCACTTGAAACCCGTCCAGATTGTGTTGTTGATGCGGTTGATCGGATAGGCGGGCGACGCGTAGGCGCCGTTGTTGAGATAAGCCGTGGAGGTGACGGCGCTCGACGGAACGAAGATGCCGTTGGCGATGGTCGAGAAACCATAGGCGTAGGCGTCAGAGGGGTCGCCGAGATTGGCGTAGAGGTATCCGCCGTAGAACGTCACGGTGTTCCACTTGTATTTAGCGACCAGCTCAACGCCGAAGTTGTTCGACAGCGTCGCCTTCAGGACGTCGTTGGGGTTGTAATATTCGTTTTGCCCGTAGATATTTTTCTGGGCGATGAACCAGTTGCCGTCGATGTCCTTGATGCTCGTCGGGGACAACCACGGGTTGATGCCATAGGTCGAGAGCGATACGGCGTTCTGCGCGTAGCTGACTACGCCGTCGAGCGACAGCGGTCCGAAATCGGCGCCGATCTGGCCCTGATATTGATTGGAGACGGCATTGTCCCAGTCATAGCCGCCGACCGTCGCCTGGCCTGTAGCGCGGAAATTCTGATAGTTCAGCCGGTAGGTGACGGCCGTGGTGCGGGCGGTCTCGGTGTCCCCGAAGCCGGGGAACGCATTGGAGAACCCGATCAGCGAGAACGCGATCGAGGCAACCGGATCATAAGCCGTCTCGACGTCATACGCGAGCGAGTTCGTGCGGCCGAAGGTCAGCGTCCCATAGGTCGGATTGTTGACGCCGATAAAGCCTTGCGTGTTGTCCCATTGGCCGGCGCGGCTCCCATCGAAGCTCGTCGTCTGCCAGGGGAAGGCGCTCGCGGGGCGCAGGTTCTGGTCGGCCAGCGATCGCGGGCCGTTGGAGAGCATTCCCGAATACGGGTTGACGGCCGCTTCGAGGACGCCGATCAGCGACCAGCCGTAGGGAAGGATGTTTTCCGTCATCTTGAGGCCGATACCGCTGGTGCTCAGGCCGTTGAAGCCGAACATCGCGCGGGAGCCGTTGGCGCCCTTCTGGATGCCGTAAAAGAGCTTGTCGGCGCTTGGGTTGAGGTTCGCGCCCTGGCTCAGATACGTGGCGTTGACATCGAGCGTGCCGTAGAGAGTCACGCCGTAGGCGCCGATCGGGCAATCGGTTGCCGAGGCGTTCAACCAGTTCCAGAAGCTCGACCAGCAGTCCGGCTTGGCGGTAGGCGCGAGCGCCTTCGTCGTCGGCAGATCGGCCGCCTGGGCGATCGCGGCGAACCCGACGGCCGCCAGAAGCAGAATGCCAAGTCTCTTCATAACAAGCCCCGAACTCCCGGCGCACGCCAGACTCGATCTCGACGCGCCGGACCGCGGCCCAATCCCGGGGCCATCCGGCGCGCGCATGATTCTTACGGTGCGCGTCACGCCAAAACACGATTTAGAATCGGCGCTATGGCCCGTCCGGCGTGAAATCCGGGCTGTCTCGGAGGCCGGCGTCGCGGGCCACCAATTCTGGCAGTTACGCGGTTTCTTAAAAACAACCATTTCCATAGACTCGCACGAGTAAATATCCATGTGAAGGCCGCCGAGCGGCTGGCGGCGGCTGGGGGGCGTTATAACCGGCGTAAGATTGCGCCCGTCAATGTGCGCTTTTTGCAACGGGTTTTGAGTTTGGACTGGCCGGCGACCCTGGATGTCGACCTCTTCGCCGCGGGCTCGCCGCAGGAGCGTGATGCAGAATCCTAGTCGCCCTTGGGCGGCGGCGAATGGGCGGTCAAAGAATGGGGGGTATTGAACAGAATTCAGTTAGTTTCGCTTCATAAATTATAGTTTATAACAAGTGAATTTATTTTTTCGAGCCTGATCAGTCTGATATGATTGCCCGGACGCTCTCGAATGTATTCGTGAAGACGTCACAGGCGCATGGTGCGTTTGCGCGATGGAGATCCAATTGAAGTATTCAGCGGCGGCCGCGGTAACGGTCGGAGTGATGTTGGCCGCCCCGGCGTCAGCGCCTGTAGCTCTCGGCCATACACGGAGGTCGGCCCCTCGCATTTTGTCTTTTCGGGCAAATTTTCGGGCAAACACAAAATGTAACAATATCAGTGCGCTGCGCGTCTCGAAAACCTCGAGTCCGACAGGCTGCTAGCAAAGCGATGGAAGGGTGCGGTCGCACGCAACCGCCCGCCTTCGAGGGCGCTCGTCTGTCCCCCTCTCCGCGCCCCGCGTTGCTCAGCTTGGAGAACCGCCGTCGATCGCCGGCAACCGCAATCAATCCGAGGAGCATGACATGAAACACGCAATCGTTGTCGGGCTTGGGATCGCGACGTCCCTCGCGATCCCGGCCCTTGCGGACGAGACGAAGCCGCCTGTGACGGCGTCCAAGGACAATTGTGTCGCCTCCGTCGACTCCGCCGCTTTGAAGGCGATGGAGCGAACCGGTCCACTAGGGCAAATCTACGTTCACGGCGATCCGGTCTCCCTCGGGCCGAATCATCTGCGCGTGGAAGTCGACGAGTTCCCTGGCGGAGTGTACGATGTGGACGTCAATATCGACCGTAACTGCCACGTGCTTTCTGTGAGCACGGAGCAAGAAACGCCCGAACAGGAATGAGATCGGGATCTCCATCGCGACAATTGCTTTGTCTGTCATCGTCCTTAGTCCGCCAACGATGATTCAGTTCCAAGGAGATGAAAATTGCGGCAAGATTGGTTTGGATGGCGGTCGGCGCGTCGTGTCGGTCAGCTATGGTTGGCATGCTCGTCTCCAGAGTCGGTGTTAGCAACCACACTCTGCCAGAGCGTTGGTCGCTATCCACCTCCCCCTGGGATCTGTCCAGATAGTGTCCGGCGTTGCGGCGAATTGGAGGGTATTGGCGGCTCTGGAGGCGGATTTGGCCGGTTTGGGCGGGTTGGCGGGGTTCAGGCGGTTGCGAGCTTAGCGGTGGACAGACTCCGCCCCTGGGCCAGTTTGAGCATGTTGTGGGCGAGGCAGACGAGGCCCCATTCGTTGGCGACGTTGTCGAGCCCGCGCATCAGGAACTGACGGAAGCCGCGGGCCTGCTTGATCTGCCCGAACACCGGCTCGG
>NZ_JBKQOT010000224.1:0-16039 GCF_052145395.1 Roseiarcus sp. | reverse complement strand
CCGATCGCCGTTCGTCCGACAAACGAGCGGGGCGCGGCCGTCAGGGAAGCGGCGAAGGCTCTTGCGTCGTCCGGCTTGCGAATGACGGTCCAGTCGACGACCGTCTTCTGCTCGCTTTCGCCCGCCCTCGACATAAGCGAGCGCGATGGCGCCGTGCGGGCCGGTGGAGATCGCGTCCATCAGCTTGCCGCTCTGGATCGCTGCGGCGTAGCCTCGTCGCTCGAGCACGAACTCGTCCTCATTGATGCTGCGGGAGACGTCGGCGGCAAGCACGACCGCTGCGTCGACGGTGAGCGCCGCCGCGCGGCCCACACCCATTGTCGCGCCGAGCCCCAGGGCGACGACGACGCCAAAGCGACATTCACGCCAGCACCGCATCGTGTCCTCGCCGCCCCCGGACCTTGAGCCTAACCGCGTTCGTCGCGGGTCGCCATTGACGTCTTTGTGTTCGCTTCGACCGAAGGGAACGCGGGGGACCGGAGCCGATTTCGCGCGCTCGCCTCCCGAACCGGCGACAGTCGGGCGGCGCGCGTCACGGACTACGGCCGGCGCTGCCCGCCCGCGCTGCAGGCGGCGAGGAAGAAGGCGACCCACTCCGCAACGTGCGGCGCGATCTCGGCCTGCAGCGCCTCACGGCTTTCGCCGAACAGGGCGCGCATGACGATCGGCAGGACGATCATCTCCGTGAATCGGCGCGATGTCGAGGCCAGGCGGCCAGCCGAGGACAAAGCGCCGCGGCGACGCCCGTCGTGGAGAGCTTGACTTGGCCCCGCGCGGCGCCCAAGACGCTCGCTGCATGTCCGCGACCGCGCCAAAACCCCCGCTCCGCGTCGTCCTTTGCGCGCCGCGCGGCTTTTGCGCGGGCGTGGTGCGGGCGGTCGATATCGTCGAGCGCGCGCTGCAGAGGTACGGGGCGCCGGTCTATGTCCGGCACGAGATCGTGCACAACAAGTTTGTGGTGGACTCGCTCAAGGCCAAGGGCGTCATCTTCATCAAGGAGCTTTCCGAGGCGCCGCCGGGACCGCATCCGGTGATCTTTTCCGCCCACGGCGTCACCAAGGCGGTGCCCGAGGAAGCGAAGGCGCGTAATCTTTTCACCATCGACGCGACCTGCCCGCTCGTCACCAAGGTCCATCGCGAGGCGCAGGTTCATTTCAAGCGCGGGCGTCGGATCATCCTCATCGGCCATGCCGGCCATCCCGAGGTGGTCGGCACGATGGGCCAGTTGCCGCCGGGGAGGGTGACCCTGGCGAGCTCCATCAGCGACGTCAAGCGCCTCGAGCCGGACGACGGCCGGCCAATCGCCTATATCACGCAGACGACGCTGTCGGTCGACGACACGCGCGAGATCGTCGCGGCGCTGAAGGCCCGCTTCCCCGCGATCTACGGGCCGCCCAACGAGGACATCTGCTACGCGACGACCAACCGTCAGGAGGCGGTGAAGGCCGCCGCGCGCCAGGTCGAGGCGGCGATCGTGGTCGGGGCGGCCAACTCATCCAACTCGCAGCGTCTGCGCGAGGTCGCTGAGCGCGAGGGCTGCGCCGCGCAACTCGTCGCCGACGAGCGCGGCATCGACTGGGCGGCGCTGACGAACGTCGGTTCCGTCGCCGTCACCGCGGGCGCGTCCGCGCCGGAGGCGCTGGTCGAGCGCGTCCTCGGAGCGCTCAGCGCGCGCTACGACGTCACGATCGAGACGCTCACGACAACGAGCGAGTCGATGATCTTTCCGCTGCCGCGAGACTTGCGCGAACCCGCGTGAACGCGCCGGCGCGCGCCGCTATCTCTTGAACAGGGTCGTGTAGGCGCCGATCAGGTTCGGGATCTGGTGCGCCCAGGAAAGCTCGTTCTCGATCCGGTTGCGCCCGACCTCGCCCGCCTCGGCCCGGCGCGCCGGATCGGCGATGAGCGCCACAATCTTGTCGGCGAAGTCGATCGGGTCGTTGGGCTTGGCGTAAACCGAGGCTTCCTCCGCCGAAACGCGCCCCTCGACGACCTCGAACTGCACGATCGGTTTCTTCATCGCCATGTACTCGAGAATCTTGTTCATGGTGGAGAGGTTGTTCATTGGGTTGACGCGGTCCGGATTGACGCAGACGTCGGCCGTGGACAGCACGGAGAAGAGTTCGTCGTCCGGCGCCCGCCCGAGGAAGGTGACGTAGTCGGCCAAGCCCATCTCGACGGACAGCGCCTCCATCCGCTTGCGGCTCGGGCCGTCGCCGACCAGCACGAACTGGATGTCCTCCCGCTTGAGATCGCGGACGATGTATTTGACCGATTCGAGCAGGAGATCGAGTCCCTCCTGGCGGCCGATCACCCCGACGAATCCCACGAGATAGGTCCGGCCCTTCTTCCACTTCGGATCCACGGGCATGACACGAACCCGGCGAAGGTCGGGACCGCTGCGAACGACAAAAACCCTGTCGGGGCGCTTGCGGCCGCGCTCGATGGCGATCCGACGATAGCTCTCGTTGGTCGAGATGACGATGTCGGAGAAAGAGAACGTCAGACGTTCCAGCAGCACCAGCAGGCGCCAGTAAAAGCCGCGCTTGTTGAACTTCGCCTCGTAGAGTTCCGGACAGATGTCGTGGTGGTCGAACACGAATTTTTTGCCGAGGAGCTTGAACGGCAGCGCCACCAGGAAGACGAGATCGGGCGGATTGCACCCATGAATGGCGTCGAAGCCGTGGTTGAAATAAAGGCGCCACGCCAGCCGCGATTGGTGAAGCAGCGCGCTTAAATATTCCTGTAGATAGCCGAGCGCGGAGTCGCCCTCCCACGGAAGCGCGTGGCGGTAGACGCGTACGCCCTCGATCACTTCCTCATCCGCCTCGTAGCCCTTTCCTTTCGGGCAAATCACCGAGACCTCCGCGCCGGCGCTGACGAGCGCCAGCGATTCCTGCCACACCCGCCGGTCGAACGGAACCGGCAGGTTTTCGACGATGATGAGGATCTTCCTGCCGACCAGCGCGGTCCTGTCGAAGGCCTTTGGAAACGGCACGTGTTGAGTCATGTTCGAACCCGATTTTTTCATCTTGCGACGGATGCGGATGACCTCGGTCGGTCAGGTGATCACAGCGCGTGGAAGTTGAGGACGTTGACGCTCCTCAGGGAAAGCGTCCCTGCAGATCCGGTCGCATCGACGACCAGATCGAAATCGCCGCTCTGCGCGGCGTCCTTGTCCACCAGCAGATCGTTCAGCCTCGGCAGGTGGGAGTATGCATAGCCGAGGTTCTGGCCGATCAGGTGCTCGGGTCGCAGCGAGGGGTCGTAGATCGACAACGCATATCCGCCTTGGATGAGCTTGCGCGCGAGGTCGATGTTCGGACTTTCGCGCAAGTCGTCGGTATCGGACTTGAACGCGAGACCGACCATCAGGACCTTCGCCCCCGGCTTCAATCCCTCCACGGCGCGGGTGAAGAGAAAGTGCTTGTGCGCGTCGTTCGACCGCATCAGCGCGTCGATGACATGGGTGTTCGCGCCGATGTCGTTGGCGATGTACTGGAGCGCGCGCACGTCCTTGGCAGGCACGAGCCGCCGAAAGGGCCGCCCGGACGCAGGTAGTAGGGCGAGATGTTGAGCTTCGTGTCGGACACGAAGATCTCGTGAACGACTTTGGCGTCGATGCCGAGTCGGACGCAGACGCGTCCGATCTCGTTGGCGTGGGCGACCTTGAGCGCATGGAAGCTGTTGTCGACGAACTTGGTGAACTCGGCTTCGCGATATCCGACAGTGAAGGTCGGCGCGTCCAAATTCCTGTTCATTTCCGCGACCCGCGCCGAGGGCTTGGCGTCCGCGGTGCCGACGACGACCTTGGGCGGGTTGAAGAAATCCTTCACAGCGGAGGCTTCGCGCAGGAACTCCGGGTTGTAGACGACCTCGATGACGCCGTGCGCGGCGCCGAGCGCCGACTTGAAGATCGGCAGAATCAGTCCGTCGACCGTGCCCGGGCGGATGGTGCTGCGGTAGACGACGGTGAAGGTCCCCTTGCGGCCAGTGTCGCGCACGCCGTTCGCGATCTGCCGGGTCACCTCGGCGATGTCGCGCATGTTGTGCGAGCCGTCGGGCGCGCTCGGCGTCCCAACGCAGACGATCGCCATGTCGCTCGTTCGGGCCGGCTCGACCGGATCGGTGGTGCAGCGGATCCTGCCCTTGGCGAGCGCCTCGGCGAGCATGGCGTCGAGCCCCGGCTCCCGGATCGGCGATGCGCCCGAGGCAATCTGACGAACCTTGTCCTCGCTGACGTCGACGCCAACGATGTCGTGTCCTTCGCTCGCCAGGCAGATCGCGCCGGTCAGGCCCACATAGCCGAGGCCATAGATCGCAATTCTCATGTCCACCCCTTCCGTTGCTCCGTCGAACGGCGACCGTTGCCGCGCGGGCGTCGTCGAACCGATAGTCGCTCAAAATCGCTGCACGCCGGAACGCCGGCTTTGAACCCTCCCATTTCGTCTTCCTTGAAACGGCGAACTCCGCGCAGGCTGTCGAACCGGTTCGGATGGCAGACCTGCATGAAGCGCGCGCTCTCGGGAGACGCAGCGCCTCAACCTTCGCCCGCGAGCCCGCGGCCCACGCAGACATAGCGGAAGCCCAAGGCCTTCATCGTCTTAATGGGGTAAATGTTCCGCAGGTCAATGACCACCGGCTTTCCAAGAGTGGCTTTGACGCGATGCAGGTCCAGGGCCCGGAACTCGTCCCATTCGGTGATGATGACGGCCGCGTCCGCGCCGGCGAGGCAGGCATATGCGTTTTCGGCGAATTCGACCCCGTGAAGCAGGCCTCTCGCAGATTTGACCCCTTCGGGATCGTAGGCGACGACCCGGGCGCCAGCCGCCTGCAGTTCGGGCACAATGACAAGGCTGGGCGCGTCGCGCATGTCGTCCGTCTTGGGCTTGTAGGTCAGGCCGAGGACCGCGATCCGCTTGCCGGCCACTGAGCCGCCGCAGGCGGACTCGACCTTGCGCGCCATCGCGATCTTCCGCCTTTCGTTGACGTCGACCAAAGTTTCAACGAGCCGTATCGGCGCCTTGGCCTCGATGGCGAGCTTGGTGAGGGCAAGCGTGTCCTTGGGGAAGCACGAACCGCCGAAGCCCGGACCCGGATTGAGGAACTTCGACCCGATACGATCGTCGAGGCCGATCCCGCGCGAAACGTCGAGCACGTCCGCGTCGAGGCGCTCGCACAGATCGGCGATTTCGTTGATGAAAGTCACCTTCATCGCCAGGAACACATTGGCGGCGTATTTGATCATCTCTGCACTGCGCCGCGAAGTAAATATGATCGGACCGGCGTTGCGCTCGAGCGGCCGAAAAATGTCATGCATGACTTCGCGCGCCCGTTCGTTCTCGACGCCAACAATCACTCGGTCCGGATGCTTGAAGTCTTCGATCGCCGCGCCCTCGCGCAGAAATTCCGGATTGGAGACGACCGCGAACCGCTCTTGCGGCAGGCGCGAGGCGAGGATCGCCTCGACCTCATCCCCCGAGCCGATCGGGACGGTCGATTTGACGATGACGACGGTGAAATCGTCGACCACGTCGGCGATGGCGCGGGCCGCGTCATAAACGTAGCGCATGTCGGCGGAGCCGACCTCGGCGAGCGAAGGCGTTCCGACGGCGATGAAGATGGCGCGCGCGCCGCGGGCGGCCTCCTCGAGGCTCGTGGCGAACGACAGGCGCCCGGCGGCCTGATTGGCGAGCACCAGTTCGCTGAGGCCCGGCTCATAGATCGGGACGTTGCCCAGTCGCAGGCTCGCGATCTTCTTTTCGTCCGTGTCGACGCAAAATACCTCGTGGCCGAAGTCGGCGAGGCAGGTCCCCGATACGAGCCCGACGTAACCGGAGCCGACCATCACGATGCGCATCGAAAAACCCCCACCCAGCCATAGTTGCGACGCGGCGCCTTCATAGCGGTTTTCGCCCGGATGCCAAGGCGCGGGCCGATCCCGCCGGGCCGGCGGGTGGCTGCGCAGGGCCCGCCGGCGGGGCTCGCCGTCCCGGCGCGCCGGACGTCGCCGATTGACGCGCTCTCCGGGCGCGGCTAAGCGGATCGTCATCTTCCCCCCTTCCCCTAAGCGCAAAAGCACCGCATGGCTGTCTACACCGAGGTCTCGGACGACGCGCTGAACGCGTTTCTCGACCTTTACGACCTCGGCGACGTCGTGTCGTTCAAGGGCATCGCGGAAGGCGTCGAGAACTCGAATTTCCTCCTGCGCACCAGCAGGGGTCAGTTCATCTTGACGCTCTATGAGAAGCGGGTCAACGCCGATGACCTTCCGTTTTTCGTCGGGCTCATGGAGCACCTGGCCGAGCGAGGCGTGACCTGCCCGCAGCCGGTGCGCAATCGGGCCGGAGAGGCGCTCGGCAGGCTCGCCGGACGGCCCGCCGCGATCGTCACCTTTCTGGACGGCATCTGGATTCGCCGCCCCAACGTGCGTCATTGCGGGGCGGTTGGCGAAGCGCTGGCGCGCATGCACCTCGCGGGCGCCGATTTCCCTTTGCGGCGCGCGAACGCCCTGTCGCTCGACGGCTGGCCGCCTTTGCTTCACGCGGCGGAGGAAGGGGCGGATTCGGTGGCGCCGCTTTTGCGAGAGCAGACCGCGGCGGAACTCACCCTTCTGCAGGCGCGCTGGCCGGTCGGCCTGCCGGGCGGCGTCATCCACGCCGACCTCTTCAATGACAACGTATTCTTCCTTGGCGAACGGCTTTCCGGGCTGATCGACTTCTATTTCGCCTGCAACGACGCTTTCGCCTACGACCTCGCCGTCTGCCTCAACGCCTGGTGCTTCGAGCCGGACAACTCCTTCAACGTCTCCAAGGGCCAGGCGCTGATCTCGGCCTATGAGCGGGTCCGCCGCCTCGACGGGGCGGAGGTCGCCGCCCTGCCGATCCTGGCGCGCGGCGCCGCGCTGCGCTTCATGCTGACGCGGCTGGTCGACTGGCTGAACGTGCCGCCCGGCGCCAAGGTCGCGCCGAAGAATCCGCTCGAATATCGCGACAAGCTGCGCTTCCATCAGCACGTGCGGTCGGCTGCGGATTACGGGCTGATGCGGTGAGCGGCCGGGTGTCGATCTGGACAGACGGCGCCTGCTCCGGCAACCCGGGCCCCGGCGGATGGGGAGCGGTGCTGCGCTACGGCGAGCGCGAGAAGGAGCTGAAGGGGGGCGAGGCGCTCACCACCAACAACCGCATGGAGCTCACCGCCGCGATCGAAGCGCTGGAATCGCTGACCCGCCCCTGCGTGGTCAGCCTCCATACCGACTCCCAATATGTGCGCGGCGGGATCACCGGCTGGCTCGAGGGGTGGAAGCGCAACGGCTGGCGGACTTCGGAGCGGAAACCGGTCAAGAACGAGGATCTCTGGCGCCGGCTCGACGCCGCAGCCGCCAAGCACGACGTCGACTGGCTTTGGGTCCGCGGACATGCGGGCGACCCCGACAACGAACGGGCCGACGTGCTCGCGCGCGAGGGAATGGCGCCCTATCTCGCTCGAACGGCGAGCGCGCGCAATCCTTGATTTTCAAAGGCGCTCTAGGAACGCAACCCCGTGCGTGTTGGCAGACGGCGACCAGTTAAGGTTAACCAATTGCTAAAAAAAATCACCGGACTTGCGCAACGGAAGCTCTGGCGGACCGACCCAACCCGTAATTGTTTACATTATAATCATTATGGATCGGGGCAATTCGGTGGAAAATCAGGAAATCCGGTTCGTCGACCGTGTCTTCCGACTTCTCGAACACGTCACATATCGCCGGGCGGACACGGCCGCCGACAAGCAAGCCATCTTCCGCATGCGGCACGCCGCCTACGCGCGCGCGGGGACCATCGAACCCGGACCGTCGGGGCTGTTCAGCGACGCCTTCGACGAAACCGACAACGCTTGGCTGATCGGGGTCAGGCTCGACGGGGACCTGGCCAGCGCCCTGCGCCTGCATGTTTCCGCGAGCCTCGCGGCGCCGCTGCCGGTCGCGAACACGTTCCCGGATGTGATCAGGCCTCTGCTGCGATCGAGACGGACGATCATCGACGCCACCCGCTTCGTGGCCAAGCTCGAGTTCTCTCAACGGTACTCGGAGATCCCGTATCTGACTCTGCGGGCGAGCTTCATGGCCGGCGAGTTTTTCGACGCGGACTTCATCACGGCAGCCTGCCTCGTGGAGCACCAGGCCTTTTATCGCCGCATGTTCGGCGGCGTCCCGTGGTGCGAGCCGCAGCCCTATCCCAATTTCAAGCGGCCGATGGCGCTGATCGGACACGACTGCCGGACCCTCAAGAATTCCACCCTCGATCGCTATCCCTTCTTCGCCTCGACGGCGAGCGAACGCGAGACCCTGTTCAGCCGGTCCTCGAACCATGTCGGCGACATGTTCGAGGCGATCGGCCGTCCGGCGGAAAGCGAAGTCGGCGCTTGAACGGGCTCGAATTCAGTCGGCGACCGCGGAGCGGAGCGAACTCTCGCCCCGGCTCTCGACGATCAGCGCGACATAGGCGTCGAGCAGCGCGTCCGACGGCTTCTCGCACAGGCAGCTGAGCCAGGCCCGGTACGAAGCCAGATCGACCGACCGGCCGGTCGGACGGTGGACCGTCCACGGCCCGGCGCTGACGGCCCTCGGATCGGCTGACCCCTGCGCCGCCCCGGAAAAAGCCCCGATCGAGGCGCCCAGGGCGGCGAAGACGTCAAGCCGCCCCGCGGTCGGCTGAGCGCCTGACGATGCGCTCCAATCGAGGAACGCGCGAAGCGAGACCGGGACGAAGCGCGCGCGCTGGCCTGCCACTGCGAGGCCGATCAGCCGCCCCTCCCGCTCGCTGCGATAATCGTCGTAGCTGATCCAAGGCTCGAAGCCCGCGATCGTCCGCCGCGCCTCCTCGAATTCCGACCGGTCGACAAGCGCAATCAAGACTTCCTCGGACTCGAAATCCATTCCAACGCGCTCCATACCTGCCCGGCTGGCACGCCACTTGAGGCCGGCCTGTCATTGATCCGGCAAAACGCCTTCAAAAGCGCTAACGCCAATCCGGCGATCATAACAACGCCTGCGTAACATCAAAGCATTAGCAGAAGTTGTTAACCGGTCTGTGATTGATCTCACAGGTCCGACAACGCGTTGCGCCTGGCATGATCCGTCGTTCTCCGCACCCCTCCTCGGAAGCGCTTCCAATCGAGGTGAGTCACGACCTTGTCGAATCGCTGTTCGCCGATTCGCGATCGATGATGATCGGGGCCGCCGTGACGGGGCTCGGCGCTCTTCTCATCACCGCCCTCACCCGATCGATCGCGCCTGCGGTCGTGACCGTCGTCATTTTCGCCGTCGTTCTCCACCGGATCCATCTGATCCGCCAGTACCAGTCCCGATCCCATAACCACGACCCGGCCGAAGTCCGCTGGCTCGAGCGGACCTATGTTCTCGGCGCGGCGACCTATGTGTTGAGCATCGGGGTCCTGACCTTCGTGACCTTCGCCGTCAGCGACGATCCGTTCGTCCTCATCCTCGTCGTTTCCGGCGCAATCACGCATGCGGTCAGCATCGCGGTCAGAAATTTCGCCATCCAGCGGGGGGTCGGGCTTCAAGTTTCGGCGATGGCGATCCCGCTGGCGGCGGCCTTCATCGTCAAGGGCGGCCTATTTCCGCTTCTCATTCCGCTGATGCTCGCGCCCGTGTGCGTCTTCATCTCCGGGTCCGCAAGCCGCCTCAGAAACATCCTTCTCAGCGAAATCGCCTTCCGCAACCGGTCAGAACGGATCGCCTCCCAGTTCAACTTCGCAATCAACAACATGTCGCATGGCATATGCATGATTTCGGCGGATCGGCGGGTCCTCGTGTCCAACAACAGATTCTCCGAGTTTCTCGGCCTGCCGCCGCGCCGTTCGCTGGTCGACGCGCGGTTCGCTTCTCTGCTCCGTCTCGCCCGCCGCAGCGGCATGGCGCCACGTGAAGCCATCGACCGTCTGCAGCGGGCGCTCTGCGCGCCTGCCTCTCGGAACAGCCCCTACGCGATGGCGTTTGAGACGCTCGACGAGCGCGCCTACGATCTCACCCTGACCCCGAATTCCCGCGGAGGCTGGGTCATGGTGGTGCAGGACGTCACCGCCAAGCGCAACGCCGACCGCGTCATCGACAGGATGGCGCATTTCGATTCCGTCACCGATCTCAGAAACCGCCGATCCTTCGAAATCGCCCTGGCGAGCGTCCTTGCCGGACCGATCGGCGCGGATCACCGCATCGACGTGATGTTCCTCGACCTCGACGATTTCAAACAGGTCAACGACAGCCTCGGGCACACCATGGGCGACAAGCTGCTCATCGAGATCGCTCGCCGGCTCAATGCGATCATCGGACCTCGCGATCTCGTGGCGCGCTGGGGCGGCGACGAATTCGTGATTCTCCATCGCAACATCGCCGGCGCGCCCGAGACGGCCGCGCTGGCGCGTCGGATCATCGAGGAGATCGGCCGCGCGGTGGTGATCGACGGCAGCGAGGTGATCGTCGGCGCCAGCATCGGCAGCGCCTCGGCCCCGGACGACGGCGTCACGCCGGACACGCTGCTCTCAAACGCCGACATCGCGCTCTACGCGGCCAAGGCTGAAGGCCGCCGCGGCTGGCGCCCGTTCGAGAGGGCGATGGACACCAAGATCCAGGTGCGCCGACTGGTCGAACTCGAACTGCGCGCGGCCGTCGCCAACGACGCCTTCGACGTCCACTTCCAGCCGATCTTCGACGTGCGGACGCGGCGGATCCTCTCGTTCGAGGCGCTCGCGCGCTGGCGTCATCCGGTGCGCGGCGCCGTGTCGCCGGCAGAGTTCATCCCGATCCTCGAGGACATCGGCCTGATGGAGGAGTTCGGCGCGGGCGTGTTGCGCCGCGCCTGCGCCGCCGGCGCGGCGTGGCCTGACGACGTCAGCATCTCCGTGAACCTGTCCTCGTCCCAGTTCCGCAGCGGAAAGATCGAAACGATCGTCGCCGACGCGCTGGCCAAGGCGGCGCTCGCCCCGAACCGCCTCGATCTGGAAATCACGGAATCGACCCTGCTCGACGACCGCTGCGACACGCGCGCCGCCCTCGTGGGGCTGCGCGCACGTGGCTGTCGCATCTCCCTTGACGATTTCGGCACCGGCTTTTCCAGCCTCAGCTATCTGTTGAGCTTCCCGCTCGACCGCATCAAGATCGATCGCTGCTTCACCATGGGGCTCGGGGTGCACGAGCGCGCCTCGATTTTGGTCGAAAGCGTCGCCGCAATGAGCCGCAAGCTCGGCATGACCGTGCTGATCGAGGGCGTCGAGACGGAACGGCAGATGAAGGTCATCGAGCAGCTGGGAACCATCGCCGAGGCGCAGGGCTTTTTGTTCAGCCCGCCGATCCCGTTGTCGGGCGTGGCGGCGCTGTTCGACCGCGAGGGCGGCCGCGCGGCGGCGTGAAGCGACTATCCGCCTTTCAGCGCGCCGATCAGCGCGGCGGCGTCGGCAGAATCCCACTTGAGCGCGCCCGCGACCGCAGCGACCTCGCAGCCGTCCTTGTCGATCAGCAGCGAAACCGGCAGCCCGAGCGCCTTGCCGTCCTTGCGCAGGGTCTCGAACGCGTCGCCGCTCGGGTCGGCATAGCGCGCGAGCGCCTTCACGCCGATTCCGTCGAGAAAGGCGCCGCGCCGCTCGAGCCGCGCCGTGTCGACATTGACTGCGACGACCTCGAAGTCCTTGCCGCCCTTTTCCGCCTGCAGCCGGTCCAGCGCCGGCATTTCCGCTCGGCAGGGCACGCACCAGGTCGCCCAGACATTGAGGAGCACCGCCCGGCCCCGGAAGTCGGCGAGCGTCGTCTTGCTCCCGTCGGCCCGCTCGAAGGCGAGCGGCATCGCGGCGCGCGGGTCGGACGCGACCGTAACCGCCGCGGCGTCGCCCCTGGCGAGGGGCGCGAGCCTTGCCGCCAGCGCGCCGGAGGCGGCGGGACAGTTCCCCGCGGCCTTGTCCGGCGGCTTCAGCGTCGCGTATAGGAACGCCAGCGCGGCTATGCCGAGCACAACGCCGACGGCCGGCGCCACGAGGCCTCGCGGGCGGGGTGGAAAACCGGGCATCGTCATTTATCGAACCATCCAGGACATACTCTCGATGAGCAACGCGATGTGGGGCGGCCGGTTCGCCGTCGGCCCGGCCGAAATCATGGAGGAGATCAACGCCTCGATCGACTTCGACCGCAAGCTCGCCGCCCAGGACATCGCCGGCTCTCTCGCCCACATCGCCATGCTCGCCAAGCAGGGCGTCGTGGACGCGGCGGACGCCGAGGCCATCGCCAAGGGTCTCGCTGAAGTCAAGGGCGAAATCGAGGCGGGGACCTTCGCCTTCTCGCGCGCGCTCGAAGACATCCATATGAACGTCGAGAGCCGCTTGGCGGAGATCGTCGGCCCCGCCGCCGGCCGGCTCCATACCGCCCGCTCGCGCAACGATCAGGTCGCGGTCGACTTCCGCCTGTGGGTGCGCGACACGATCGACGCGCTCCTCGTCCAGATCGCGGACCTGCAGCGGGCGCTGGCCTCACGCGCGCTCGAGTGCGCCGGCATGGTCATGCCGGGCTTCACCCACCTCCAGTCGGCACAGCCCGTCACCTTCGGCCATCACCTCATGGCCTATGTCGAGATGCTCGGCCGCGACGCCGGGCGTTTTGTCGACGCGCGGAGGCGCCTCAACGAATGCCCGCTCGGGGCGGCGGCGCTCGCCGGCACGTCCTTTCCGATCGACCGCGCCATGACGGCGAAGGCGCTCGGCTTCGACCGTCCAACGGCCAACTCGCTCGACTCCGTCGCCGACCGCGACTTCGCCCTCGAGGCGCTAAGCGCCGCGGCGATATGCGCCGCCCACCTCTCGCGCTTCGCCGAGGAGATCGTGCTGTGGACGACGCCCCAGTTCGGCTTCGTGCGCCTCAGTGACGCCTTCTCGACCGGCTCCTCGATCATGCCGCAAAAGCGCAACCCCGACGCGGCCGAGCTCGTCCGCGGCAAGACCGGCCGCGTGGTTGGCGCGCTGGTCGGGCTCCTCACCGTGATGAAGGGGCTCCGCTCGCCTATTCCAAGGACATGCAGGAGGACAAGGAGGGCGTGTTCGACGCGCTAAAAACCCTGTCGCTCTGCCTCGCCGCGATGACCGGCATGGTCAAGGACCTGACCCCCGACGCCAAGCGGATGAAGGCTGCGGCCGGCGCGGGCTACGCCACCGCCACCGACCTTGCTGACTGGCTGGTCAGCGCGCTGAAGATGCCGTTCCGCGAGGCCCATCACGTCACCGGCCGCATC
This sequence comes from Roseiarcus sp., assembly GCF_052145395.1. Lineage (NCBI taxonomy): Bacteria > Pseudomonadati > Pseudomonadota > Alphaproteobacteria > Hyphomicrobiales > Roseiarcaceae > Roseiarcus > Roseiarcus sp. Next base: position 2,768 of record NZ_JBKQOT010000224.1, on the reverse strand, counting down.
GTCGCGCTGGCGTCGGAGCGCGGCGTGGCGCTGGAGAAGCTCACGCTCGCCGACCTTCAGACCGTCGAGCCGAGGATCACCGAGGGCGCCTTCGGCGTGCTCGGCGTCGAGCGCTCGGTGAAGAGCCGCACGTCCTACGGCGGCGCGGCGCCGGCCAACGTGAAGCGGCAGGCGAAGGCGTGGCTGAAGCGGCTCGGCGGGTGAGCAGGGCCGGGTCGCAGACCCGCCCCCGGCGCGCTCAGCGGGCGCGCCTACCGCGCGCGGCTTTTTCAAACCGATCGTGCGATTTCAAAGCGATAGCCTCAACATTCTGATTCACCCACGGCGCGAACGCTCCGTTTGACATACTTTCGCCTCATTTCATCAGGCAAGCCGACCCGCTCAACTCAACAAAATCAAAGGCTTAATGGGCTCGCAGGGCTCGGACGGCGCGCGGAGCGGTGACATTTCCTTCTCCGATACGCTCGTCGAGGTCGATTTTGCGGCCTGCCCGAACGGGCCGTCTGCATGCTTCTTTACAGTCAAAAGCAAACGACCCGCCGGAGCCCAATCCTCACTCCCCTCGCCGCGCTCCGATAGCTGCCGTGGCCGCCGCCAGCATCGCAGCCGCGAGGGCCGGCAGCATGAGCGCCCGGACGCCCAGCGCGCCATAGGCGACCGCGCCGGTCACGCCGCCCGCGACCATCCCGACCCACAGCAAAAGGTACGGCCATGAGGCCGAGGCGGGGCCGACGCCGGTCACGGCGTCGGCGAGCGCCTCGCTGAAATTCACCAGCGAGCCGGTGATGTAGGTGAGGCCCGTCGTCGTCCGTCCCGCCGCATGCAGAATGGCGTTCTGCGCGCCCATGGCGACGGCCATGAGCGCGCCCGAGGCGAGGGCGGGCAGATGGACCCATGCGGCCAACCCGAGAAGGACCGCCTCCAGCACGAGGATGGCCGGGCGCCGCCACATTTTCGCGCCGGTCGCCGTCAGCCGCCCGACGACGACGCCGAAGACGAACAGGCCGACGAGGCCGCCGGCGGCCGCTGCGCCGGCCCAGAATTCATGTCCGATCCGTATCGCGAACTGCGTTGAGTTCCCGCTCATGAACGAGACGAACAGACTGCCGAGGATCAAAAAGCCGACCGCGTCGACGAAGCCGGCGAGCGCGATCAGAAAGATCGCCAGCGTCAGATCGTCGCGATCCTCGGGGCTCACGCCCTGCCCTTCCGCGCCACGTCGCGCGGCGCCGCCTTCGGCATTCCCTGGATCATCGGCGCATCCTCTTCGTTCTCCTCGATCGCCACTCCCCGAACTTGACCTCTTCCGCTTCTCTCCGGCGAATCCAAGACCTTATTGGAAATACTCGACGTCGAGGGTGCCGGTTGCGGAGAGCGCACGAAAGTTGGTCAGCACCCTCACCCCCGACATTCGAGGCAGGACCCCGCAAAGAGCGGCTCGCCGGTCGATGACGTCGGGGTCGTCATGCCGTCGGTCGTATATCTGACGGTCGCCGTCGATGCGCAAACCCGCATGAAGCGGGCGCCGGTCGCGACCGTCAGCGCCGTCGCGCTCGTGGGCGCGAGGTTATGCTGCCCGGGGCCGAGCGGCCAGTAGTCGTAGGGAATGGTCGCGGTGCTTTGGACTGGCGTTCCCTGGCGATCGGTATAGGTCTGCGCATCGAGCGCTCCCGCGCATGCAAGCAGCATAATTCCAGCCAGCAGTAAATTCCTGGATGACATCTCGCGTCCTCTCGCTTCCGACGCCCGAGCCCCATCCCGCGGGCGTAAGTTCTTGTTTTGTTCCTACCATCGCGGCGGAGAGAAGGCAACGAAGAGTCACGTCCAGCAGCGACAAACGGTGAACATGGTGAATTTCCTGGAGCCTGTTTGGAAAATGCGGCTGGCGCAAGATTCCTTGTTTTGCGAGGCTGAGATTGAAGCTTCGGATGGGAACGCAGAAACAGCCCAACCGGATGGCGCCCAAAGGGCGGCTAGCGCCGAAGATCCAACGCTTGAGCCCCACGCCGACGGCCGGACTCGACGTTGAGCGGACGTTGCGGATCGCGGCCGCGAACGTCGCAAGTGGGCAGGTAAGCGAGACTCGCCTACCGACACCTATAGGATCGTAGACGTCTGCTCCCCCGCTACTTGGAAGCCAGTTCGTCGAGGAGCGTTTTCGCCTCTTTTAGGTCGAGCGTGTCGAAGCCCTCGGTGAACCTGGAGTAGACGGGCGCAAGCAGGTCTTGAGCCTCCGTGTGTCGGCATTGATCGCGTAGGAGGCGCGCCTTGCTGGTCGCCGCGCGCAGTTCCCAGGATTTCGCCTGCTGAGTCCGCGCAACCTCGAGGGCGCGGTCGAAATATGCCTCAGCCTTCGCGGCGTCGCGTTCGGGCGACTCCAACGCAATTTCCCCTGCGACGCGAAGAACGTCGGCTTCGCACCAACGTTCTTTGCTCGTTTCGATGGTCGTGATCGCGTCGTCAATGCAGCGCCAGGCATCGTCGAATTGCCCGAGACGCGCGTGCGCTTCTGCAAGGTGCGACAATACGTTTGGCGTGAACAAAGTCGCTTCCATCGACCGGTAGGCGCTGAGCGCAGATTCGAGCCGACCGACGGCGTCCGGGGAATCAGCGCCGCTCGCATAGACGAGGCCCTGAAACATCAGTCCCAAGGCCTTGAAGTACGGCTCCCCCGTCTCGTCCGCCAGCACGACGAATTCGTCGGCCTCTGCTCTCGCAGTCGAAATCTTTCCACAGAACAAATGTGTCCAAGTTGTACCTAGAGCGGT
>NZ_JBKQOT010000223.1:0-3527 GCF_052145395.1 Roseiarcus sp. | reverse complement strand
GATTATGCGCTCACATGCGATTCATTCCGTTCGGATACCGCTCTAAGCGGCGTCCATACGCATATCGCCCGAGTACCATATCCTGCAGGGAGTCGACCTCTCGGTGCCGCCGACGGGCGTGACGGTGCTCCTCGGCCGGAACGGCGCGGGAAAATCGACCACTTTGCGGACAATCATGGGACTGTGGAACGCGAGTCGGGGAGAAATCCGCTTCGCGGGCCAAGATATCACAGCCTTCGAAACGGCCGACATTTGTCGGCGAGGCATCGCCTACGTTCCCGAAGACATGGGGATTTTTCGTGGGCTGACCGTTCAGGAAAATCTTCTCCTCGCGACGACGAGCGGGCGATTCGACAAGGAACGCGTCGACTGGATTCTTTCCTTTTTCCCCGCGTTGAAGCGCTTCTGGCGGCGTTCGGCGGGAACGCTCTCCGGCGGTCAGAAACAGATGGTCGCGATCGCGCGCGCGATTATTGAACCGAGGAAGCTGCTGTTGATCGACGAACCGACGAAAGGCCTCGCGCCGATCATGGTTCAGGCCCTCGCCGACGCCTTCTTCGAACTCAAAGCGAAAGACACGACGATCCTGCTGGTCGAACAAAACTTCAACTTTGCGTCCTCGCTCGGAGACCACGTCGCGGTTATGGATGATGGCCGAATCGTGCATGCCGGCTCCATGGCGGATTTCGTGGAGTCCGACTCCCTCAAGGACAACTTGTTGGGACTGAGGGCGAGCGAATCGCCCAACAGTCATGTGTGATGGACTGACCATGACAAGCATCAATCCCCCCTCGGCGATCGACGCGTCGGCAGAGCCGACCGCGCTGCCGGGACGGAAACTCGACATTGCCCCGTTTGCGCTCCTGGTCGGCGTAGCTGTCTTGGCGCTGCCTCTGACGGGAAGTGTCTCGACTTGGGTGACGTTGACCGTCGCCGGGCTCGCGATGGGCATGATGCTCTTCATCATGACGAGCGGTCTGACGCTGGTTTTCGGGTTGATGGATGTGCTCAACCTCGGCCACGCGGCGTTTGTCGCGCTCGGCGCCTATGTCGCGGCTACGGCGGCAGGATTTGTTCAGCCATGGCTCGCCTCAACGTCGAGCGCGATGAACCTCCTCGCCGTGGCGTCGGTCGTGGCCGCCGCCGTCATAACGTCCGCGATCGTTGGCCTTGTCTACGAGCGCTTGTTCATTCGACCAGTCTACGGCAGCCATCTCAAGCAAATCCTGATCACGATCGGGGCCATGCTTGTGATGGTGCAATTGATGCTCGTCGTATGGGGCGCAAACCAAATGCAACTTATGCCGCCGAGTTTTCTGCGTGGCGTCCACATGGTCGGTTCTGTCGCGATCGAGCGCTATCGCATATTCGCGTTCGTCGTCGGCCTCGTCGTCTATGCCGCCATGATGATTGTCATGCATTCCTCGCGCGTCGGACTCCTCATTCGCGCCGGAGTGGAAAATCGCGAGATGGTTGAGGCCCTCGGCCACCATATCCGGAGGATGTTTGTGGTCGTCTGCATCTGCGGATCGGCGCTCGCGGGCCTTGGCGGCGCAATGTGGGGTTTCTACCGCGAGGAGTTCAGCGCCTCGATCGGATCTGACGTCCTCGTGCAAATCCTCATCATCACGATCATCGGGGGATTGGGCTCGATAACCGGATGTCTATATGGCGCGATGTTGATCGCGCTATGCGCCAATTACATCGGCTTCCTTGCGCCCGACCTTGCCGTCGTCTCCGACATCATCGTGATGATGGCGATCCTGCTGTGGCGTCCCAACGGACTCCACCCCGTGGCCGCGCACTGAGGGGAGCGGTCATGCTCAAACACCTATTTTCCGACGACCTGCCGCGAAGCCGATGGCTTACACTGTTCCTCTGCGTGTTGTTTGTGGTCCTCCTGTCCGCGCCGTTCGTCTGGACCAGCGCGAGGGCGCTCAATACGGCAGCAACGATCTCGATCTTTTTCATACTCGTCGCGTCTTTCGATCTGCTGCTGGGCTATTGCGGCATCGTTTCCTTTGCGCACGCCATGTTCTTCGGCATCGGGTCGTACGGCGCAGCGATCGCGCTCCATCGGTTCGGCCCCACCTGGAGCGTCTTGGCGGGAGGCGCCGCCGCGGCCCTGGCGATCTCGGCGATCCTCTCGCTGCTGATCGCTATGGCGTCCTTGCGGGTCAAGGCGATCTTTTTCACAATGAGCACGCTTGCCTTTGCGGCCGCCTTCGCCGCGCTCGTTCAGCGTCTCTCGTGGCTGACCGGCGGCGACGACGGGCTGAACTTCAGGCTCCCCGAGCCCCTGTCATCAGGCCACGTCTACTTCACCGTCCCCTTGGTCGGCCTCGATGTGACGGGCAAGGTCGTCCTCTATTATTTTGTCCTCTTCTCGTCGTTGGCGGCCCTCCTTATCCTTCTGCGCATCGTGAATTCGCGCTTCGGGCGGGTCCTTGAAGCCGTTCGCGAGAACGAGCTTCGCGCCGAGGCGATCGGGTATCGAACACTCACTTTTCGTCTCGCCGCGAATTGCATCGCAGCCGTGATCGCGGCCTGGGCCGGCGTCCTCATGGCGCTGTGGTCTCGCTACGCGGGGCCGTCGACTTCGGCGGACTTCAACGTCATGCTGAACGTTCTGCTGATGGCCGTCGTTGGCGGACTCGGGACTATCTATGGCGCCGCGGTCGGGGTGACGATCTTCGTGTTCGCGCAGAACTATCTCCAACTCGCTCTCGCCGCCGTCAACGCCAGCGCGCTCAAGCTGGGCGGGGAATGGCTTGCGCGCCTTTTCCATCCGGACCGATGGCTCCTCTGGTTTGGCGTCGTCTTCATCCTGTGCGTCTATTTTTTTCCGAATGGCGTCGTCGGCTATCTGAGACTTCGTCGAATCCGGCGCGTGCGGTGACCATCGATCCATCCCGGGGCCTCAGGTCGCGGACAACATCCCGGGCCTCTGAGGTCAGCCAGTCCGCGCAAGAACCGCGCAATGGGATCGTCGAAGATCGAGCTCAAATTTGTCAGCACAGTCGAGAACAATGCCGCCAGCGACTCGCATCTTTTCGGAGGAACATGAGCAGTTTCGCGACTCGCTTCGCGAATTCGTTGCCCGCGAGATCACCCCGTTTGTGAGCGAATGGGACGAGGCGGGAACGTTCCCCCGGGCCCTCTATCGACGAGCGGCCGAACTTGGCGCTACCGAACTGGGGTTTCCCGAGGAATATGGTGGCAGTCCGGGCGACATCTTCTTCAAACTGATCCTCGCCGAAGAATACGCCCGTTGCGGCGCCGGCGGTCTGCAGGCCTCGATCAACTCGCACACGATCGCGCTGCCGCCGATCGTTGCGGCGGGGAGCGAACAGATCAAGCGGCTCGTGCTTCCACCCGTGATAAAGGGGGAGAAGATCGCGGCGCTCGCCGTAACGGAGCCGAGCGGCGGATCGGATGTCGCCGCCGTCAAGACGAGAGCCGTGCGGGACGGCGACCACTTCGTCGTCAACGGCGAGAAGACGTTCATTACCTCGGGGATGCGGGCC
>NZ_JBKQOT010000222.1:0-11869 GCF_052145395.1 Roseiarcus sp. | reverse complement strand
ACCAGCGAAGAGGTCAGCGAATGGTTATAAACCATGTCCAGCATCACGCCGCGCCCGGCCGCGTGCGCGGCGTTGACAAACCGCGCCATGGCCGGCGCGCCGCCGTAGTAGCTGTCGATCCCGAAATAGAATGCCGGATCGTACCCCCAGGACTCCGCGCTGCTGAACTCGATCACCGGCAGCAGCTCGAAAATAGTTATCGGCAATGCTCGCAGGTAGCCGGTCCGCCCCAGGCGGCTAATAGGACTCAACTCATCCACCAATAAGTCAAATGGCGTCGGTATTTTCGGTATCGGCGTCCCAACTTGAATATTTGTGAAACGCCGCGTGTGAATTTCGTAAATGAGGAAATTGTCCCAGCCCATCGTCTGCCACTGCTGGGCGTGGCCCGTATCATATACCCCCCCGACGTCAAGCACCATCGACCACGAAGTATTTGCATCGTTCGGATCCTCGCCCGCCGCCGTCACCAGCGAGCCTCCGTCAAACACGGCGCGCGCCCCGGGGTCGATCACCTCCGTGGTATCGTTCAATAAGAAGCGGTATTTTGTATTGGGCGCGGCTTGGGCGGCAGGCACGGCGCACCACCAGTAGAAATCGTCCTCCGTCAGACTCATCGGCACTTGCTGCCGGGTCAGCCTGCCCGCGCCGTTCCCAATCGCGAGAATTAGCGTGGCGCATACCGCATGGGGCGCATGCACTGCGAAGTAAACCTGGTCGCCCAGAAGGGTAGCCCCATGGGGCATCTCGCGCGCCTGGAAAATGCCGGCGTTCGCGACCGGATCCCCGAAGGCCGCCGCCATCAACGCGCTCCGGCTCGGCGGCTCCCCAAATTGGGCCGGGCCACGCTCGCAGAGTCCGTAAATTCCTTCCGCCGCGTAGAGGTTTGTCGTAGAGGCGGTCACGGAATAGATCCGGCTGGTAACCAATTGACCGTACGGTACGGACTCAACCCCGTTCGCGGGGACCAGAGTGAACGTTGTCGCGGTATTGAGATTGACGTCCAGTGTCGCGAGCCAGGTCCCATCCGGCTGCTGTGCCGCCTGTACGGTTTCATCCGGAGGAGGCCCCCCCACGGTGACACTTACGCTAAGTCCCCCTGCAAAAGCCGAGTTATTCGGCTTCGGCGTGATCGAAAGCTGCACCTGTTTCATGGAACCCCACTCCCATCCTTCGAAAACTGGAAGTCAATCAGGCTCCGGATTGGTTCGGTCCCGATATCCTTGAATTTATTGTGGAACCCCGGCGCGTATCCCGATCTTGGAGCCTCCGACGCCGGCGTCCGTGGAATCTTTTGGTGGCTTGTTTGCCTAACGATGCAATGTCCCCGTCTCGGGGAATTTTGCGCATGATATCGTTCTTTACGTTGCGGGTATATATAATATTGATCGGTCAATCTGACGCGGTGAGCACGGGCGCGTTCCCCGGAAATTTGGTGCGCACGGGGACCTGCATCGAGGTCTTCGAGTTCTCTTGAGACTTCTGCATCGTTTGTGCGTCCTTACTTTCGTTGGCAGTTCTTGGCGCCAAAGTCTCGTGCACAAGCCGGGCTAGGTTCCGCGATTGAGCGCGTCGGCCGCGATGGCGAGGGGCAACACGAGGGAGAGAGGCGCATCGTCCATGCGCAGCGCGCCGTAGCTTTCGTACCAACGCGCGCCGCGGTCGTTTTTGGCGCCGACCAGAAGAGCGACGCGTGCGACATCTTCCGCGACGCGGATGCAGTAATCAGTTTGTCAAGCGCCTCGCCGCGCTACCCGCGCTACGCCTTCTTCACCCGGACGATCACGTCGATGGCGGCGATGCGCATGCCGTCGGGAGGCGGAATGTCGATCGTGGGCAGCCACTCGTCGGGAATGTCCGACAGTTCTTCCGTATCTTCACGGTAGAAATGGAAGTGCGGCCCGGTCTTGGTGTCGTACCAGAGCTTTGCGTCGTAGATGGCGATCTCGCGCAAGAGCCCGCAACGGGCGAACTCGTTCAGGGTATTGTAGATTGTCCCGAGCGTCGGGGCGAAACGGATCGTCCGCGTCTCCTGGTAGATCATCTCCGCCGTGAAATGCCAGTCTCCGGCGCCAAAAATCACCCGGCCGAGATCGACGCGCTGCCGCGTCGGCCGAACGCCTGCCGCTTCGAGCTTGCGGCGGATCAAGCCGTCGATCGCCTGCTCCTGCGTCTTGAGCCTCACTTCCATCCCAACAACGTCTTTCCGCCGTCCTTGTCTGTCGCGAACCGGACACGCGTGTCTGGTAACGGTCGCTTTTCTCCAACGAAAATTCATGCAGCAATTCCCGGGCCGTTGGCAAGGCCCGACCCTTACGCCTATTGTCGCGGGCGTGGAGGTAGGCGGCGATGGCGATCACGGGTGGATGTCTTTGCGGCGCGGTGCGGTTCGCAATCGACGCGGACGCGCCGATCGGCGTACGCCAGTGCTGGTGCCGAGTCTGCCAGTATCTCGGCGCCGGGAGCGGCACGGTCAACGCCATTTTCCCAAAGGAGGCCGTGACGGTGTCGGGACCGCTGACCGATTACGTCGCCACGGCCGACAGCGGCTCGACCATGCACCGAAGATTCTGCGCCGGGTGCGGCACGCCGGTGTTCAGCGAGGCCGAGCCCCGCCCGCATCACATCATCGTGCGCGTCGGAGCGTTCGACAACCCCGATGTCATGAGACCCGCAGCGATCATCTGGGCGAAATCGGCGCCGGGCTGGGCCTGCCTCGACCCGAACCTGCCCCAGACCGAGGGACAAGCGCCGCCGCCGTCACAGAGTTGAAAACGTCACAAGGGCGATGCATGCATGGGCGTGCGCTTTAGTGGCGCGACTCGCCCATGAAAGTTTTCACGATGTCTTTATCCCTCACCCAATCCAGCGTGCCCGTCTTCGAGCGTTCCCTGACGGCGTTTCTTGGCGTCCTCGACAAGGCCGAGGCGCACGCCAAGGCGCGCAAGTTCGATCCGACGAACTACCTTGGCATGCGGCTCGCCCCGGACATGTTCCCGTTCGTCCGGCAGGTCCAGAATTTCTGCGACAACGCCAAAAACGCGCCGTCAAGGCTGGCCGGCGTCGCGGCGCCGGTTTTCGAGGACAAGGAGGCGACGTTTGCCGAATTGCGCGATCGCATCGTCCGGACGCTCGACTATCTGAAAACGCTCGATGCGAAAGCGATCGACGCGGCGCTCGACCGTGAAATCGTGTTCGCGGTTGGCCCTAACGCCAAGATGAAGATGCAGGGCGGGAACTACCTTTTGCACTGGGTTCTCCCGAACTTCTATTTTCATCTGACCACCGCCTACGACATTTTGCGCGCGGCCGGGGTCGAGATCGGCAAGCGCGATTTCCTCGGCGCCGTCCCGGGCGTTCTGCCTGCGTGATCGCCTGCGTAGAAAGGACCAGAAGCCGATGAGCATCACGAGATTGCACGCCGGCCCGCGCATGTCGCAGGCCGTGATCCACGGGGACACGGTCTATCTCGCCGGCCAGGTCGCCGATCAGGCCAAGGGTCAAAGCGTTGGCGAGCAGACCCGGGAGATCCTCGCCGCAATCAACCGCCTGCTCGGCGAGGCCGGCTCCGACAAGACGAAGATTGTCTCGGCGACCATCTATCTCGCCGACATCGCGACCTTTGCCGAGATGAACGCGGTCTGGGACGCCTGGGTCCCGGCGGGTCATGCGCCGGCGCGCGCGACCGTCGAGGCCAAGCTCGCGGCGCCGGCCTACACGGTCGAGATCGCCTGCATCGCCGCCCGCGGCTGACGGGGCGAACGGAAGGACACGCGATGGTTAAAACCCTGGCGGAAACGATCCTCAAGGGCGCCTTCGAGCGAGTGGCGACGCCCGCCGAGGCGGTCGACCGGCTCGCCCGCCTGTACGACGACGCGACGCAGGCGCTCCGTTCCGCGGTCGAGCGCTTTCTCAAGACGGGCGAAGCGCCCTCCGCCGCGACGCGGGCGCTGTTCCGCTACCCCGAGCTGCGCCTGATCTACGAGCCGAGCGTCCCGCCGCCCGTCAACCCGCGCGCCTACGCCAAGTTCAGCGAGGCCGGCGTCTACTCGATCACGGTGACCCAGCCCGCGGATTTTCGCGCCTATCTGCTCGAGCAGCTCGAGCCGCTGGTTTCCGAATACGGCGCGCATATCGAAGTCGGCGTCGGGGACCAGGAGATTCCCTATCCCTACGTGATCGAGAGCGGCGACGAGCTGACGCGCGGGGGGGCCGACGCGGCCGAACTCGCCCGCTACTTTCCCGTTCCGTCGCTGGCGACGATCGGCGACGAAACCGCCGACGGCGAATTCGTCCACGACGACGAGCGGCCGCTGGCCCTGTTCGACGCGCCGCGCGTCGACTACTCGCTCCGCCGTCTGGTGCATTACACCGGGTCGGACTGGCGGGCGATACAGCCGTGGGTGCTGCTGACCAACTATCACCGCTATGTCGATCAGTTCGTCCAATGGGGCCTGAAGCAGCTCCATGCCGATCCGTCGGTCGAGAGGGTGGTCCTGCCCAGCAATGTGGTCATCGACCGGTCAATGTCGCCCGAGGAGGCCGAGCTCAAGGCCATGAGCGTGGCCTGGCACCGCTTCCAGATGCCGGCCTATCACCTGATCCGCAGCGACGGGCGGGGCGTCACCCTGGTCAACATCGGGGTCGGGCCGGCGAACGCCAAGAACATCACCGACCATATCGCGGTGCTTCGCCCGCATTGCTGGCTGATGGTCGGCCACTGCGCGGGCTTGCGTCAGTCGCAGCTCATCGGCGATTACGTCCTGGCGCACGCCTATCTGCGGTGCGACCACATCCTCGACGACGCCGTGCCCCTCATGATGCCGATCCCGGCGATCGCCGAGGTGCAGGTGGCGCTGCAGCAGGCGGTCGCCAAGGTGACCGGCGAGAAGGGCGACGCGCTGAAGCGGCGGTTGCGCACCGGCACGGTCGTCACCAACGACGATCGCAACTGGGAGCTGCGCTGGTCGAAGGAGCGCCGGCTCATCAACATCTCGCGCGCGATCGCGGTCGACATGGAGTCGGCGACCGTCGCGACCCAGGGCTTTCGGATGCGGGTGCCCTACGGCACGCTTCTGTGCGTCTCCGACAAGCCGCTGCACGGCGAGATCAAGCTGCCCGGCGCCGCCAACGCCTTTTACGAGCGCGCGATCGGGGAGCACCTGCAGATCGGCATCGCGGCGATCGGCTTTTTGCAGAGCATCGACGAGACGCTGCACTCACGCAAGCTCAGGAGCTTCGACGAGCCGCCGTTCCGGTGAGCTTCGTCCCTTCGCCCCGCGAAAGCGGGGAGAAGGCGGACGCGCCGAATGTGCGGCCGGATGGGGCTGCGCCAGCGCTCAAATCTGGCCGCCGCCTTCTCACCCCCGAGGGGCCGGATGAGGGGCCGCCCTGATCTCAGACGCTGGCGCCGCCCCTCACCCCGGCCCTCTCCCCGCTTCGCGGGGCGAGGGGAATTTACTGCACCACCACCGGCGTGCCGATGTGGACGCGGCTGTAGAGGTCGATCACGTCCATGTCGCGCATGCGGATGCAGCCTGAGGACACGGCCTGGCCGATTTCCGACGGCTCGTTGGTGCCGTGGATGCGATAGAGCGTGTCCGTGTTGCCCTGGAACAGGTACAGCGCGCGAGCGCCGAGCGGATTGTCCCACCGGCCCTCGAGCGGCCCGTGCTGCTTGTAGACCTGAAACTGCGGCCAACGCTCCATGATCGAGGCGGTCGGCATCCAGGTCGGCCATTCCTTCATCGCGCCGACCGTGGCGCGTCCGGTCCAGCCGGCGGCTTCAGAGCCCGTCGCGACGCGGTATTGGATCGCCTTATTGTCCGGAAGGACGAGGTAGAGATACTTCGGCCCGGTGTCGACGATGATCGTGCCGGGCCTCTCCTTGGTGTCGTACGCGACGATATTCCGGTAGTCGGGAATGCGGTACTCGTCCGGCTCGGCCAGCGCCATCATCTGCTTGTCGCGCTCGCTGAGCTTCGGGTCGGGCAGCCCGGATTGAATGATGGACTGACACCCGCTCGTCAGCGCGGCGATCGCCAGCGCCGCCCCCAGAAAGATCCCGTTCGCCTTCATGCCGACCCCGCTCGCCTCAAACGATTAACGCTTCCGTTACCATAAATCCCGACGGTTTAAATAAAGCTTCCGTGCCGCAATGGCAAAACGGCTGCAATTCCAAGACGCCCATTAACTAAATGTGTTCCGCTTGGCTAGACCCGATCCTTCACATTTTCGCGCTTTTTTCGCCTCGATAGGCTTTTGCCGCCCGCGAAACAATCTCCGGGCCCTTCGCGGGTTTTCATGGCGCTTTCCTGGCAAAGTCTCTTGTCGGCGGACCGTCCGATGCGTAGTCACGCGGGAAGCGCGCCGTGACGTCTTGAACGTTCGATCGGGCGCGAAGAGAGAGGCGGCGATGATGAACGAGTGGCCGGAGCGCCTCGTCCTGGTCGGGGCGGGCAAGATGGGCGCCGCCATGGCGGCGGGCTGGCTCGCGGGCGGGCTCGCGGCCTCGTCGCTCACGATTCTCGAGCCCAATCCCTCCGACGAGATCGCCGGGCTCGCGGCGTCGCGCGGCGGTGCGCTGCATACCGCCGCGCCGACGCCGCCCGACGTGCTCGCGCTTGCGGTCAAGCCGCAGTCGCTCGACGCCGTCGCGCCACAAATCGCGCCGCTCGCCGGCGAGCGGACGCTGGTTCTGTCGATTCTCGCCGGCAAGACGATCGCCAATCTGAGGGCGCGCCTGCCGGGCGCCCGGGCGGTCGTGCGCGCGATGCCCAATACGCCGGCTGCGATCGGCCGGGGCGTCACCGCCGCTTTCGCGAGCGCGGCGGTCACGCCCGAGCAGAGGCTCTGGACGGAATGGCTGCTCGGGGCGGTCGGCGCTTTCCACTGGCTCGACGACGAAGCCGCGATCGAAGCGGTGACGGCGATTTCGGGCGGCGGCCCGGCTTACGTCTTTGCGCTGACCGAGGCCCTCGCCGCCGCGGCAGTATCGCTCGGCCTGCCGGCGGATCTCGCGATGAGCCTCGCTCGCGGCACGGTCGAGGGGGCGGGCGAGCTGATGCGGCGAGAGCCGGGAACGCCGCCCTCGGTTCTGCGCGGCAACGTCACCTCCCCCGGAGGCACGACAGCGGCGGCTCTCGCCGTGCTTCAGGGGAACGACGGCATCGACGCGCTAATGGCCCGCGCGGCGGCGGCGGCGCGGGCGCGGGCGGGCGAAATGGCGGGGTAGCCGGCGAGACGTCGGCCGAGGAATTGCTGAGCCCAACTCAAAACTTGCACGACGTCCTTATTAATCGGGAGGAACGCTTCGTCCGCCGGGATCGTGCGCAGCGGCGCATAATAATCCCAGGGCGCCTTCATGTCGGCGGGGCCCTTCACCCGATAAAGCGTGAGATCGTAGAGCACGCGCCCGTCCTCGCGGATCGTGGCCTTCTTGCCGAAATAATCGACCGGCGCAGCGCGCATCGCCTTGTTGACCGCGACCGCGTCGTCCGTGCCCGCCGCGTCCATCGCCTGAAGGTAATGCTTCACCGCGACATAGACCTCCGCCTGGTCCTTGCTCGGCATCGCGTGGCGCTGCTCGAAGAAGCGTCTGGCGAAGGCGCGCGCTTCGTCGTTCTGGTCCCAGTAGAAGCCCGTCGTCACATAGAGTCCCTTGGCGACGTCGAGGCCGAGCGCGTTCACGTCGTCGATGTAGACGAGAAAACCGGCGAGGGTCTGATTGCCGTCGTGGCCGACGCCGAACTCGTTGGCCGTCTTCAGGATGTTGACCAGATCGCCGCCGACGCTGGCGAGGCCGATGATGTCCGCCCCGGACGCCTGCGCCTGCAGGATGAGGGAGGAGAAATCCGAGGCCCCGACCGGGTGCCGGACGGAACCGATGACCTTGCCGCCCGCGGCCTCGATCACCTGGGTCGCGGCCTCCTGCAACGCCTTGCCGAAGGCGATGTCGACGGTAATGAAGAACCAGTTTTTGCCGCCCTCGGCGCTGAGCGCCTTCGCCGTGCCGGCCGCAAGCGCATGCGTGTCGTCCGCCCAGTGGGAGCTGATGGGCGAACAGGCTTTTGTGGTGAACTCGGAGGCGGCGGAAGCGGTGATCATGACGGTCCGGTTCTTCTGTCGCGCGATCTCCTGCACGGCGAAGGCGACCGGCGTCACCGGGAGATCGACGATCGCGTTCACGCCTTCCGCATCGTACCATCGCCGTGCGATGGCGGCGGCGACGTCGGGCTTGTTCTGCGTGTCGGCGTCGACGATCTCGATCTTGTGGCCCTTCACGGCCCCGCCGAAGTCTTCGGCGGCCATTTTGGCCGCAAGGATCGCCCCTGGCCCGGCAGAATCGGCGTAAGGCCCGCTCTCGTCGGTCAGCACGCCGATACGGACCCGATCGGACGCGAACTCAGCCGACGCCGCGCCGGTCGCTATGAGGCAACCCCACAGGGCGAATGCGGCGATGGCGGCGGGGGCCCTTCGCGTCACGTTCCCTCTCCTAAAAGCTGTCGCGGCCCCTCGCATCGGGCTCGTGACGACTTTATGCGCAGACGCGCGCGGATGGGAAGACGGCCGAATCCATCCAATACAGGCGCTTCAGCCGGCCGCGCGGCCCGGCGCCGCCGCTTGGCCGCGGCGGTCGAATCCCTTAGGTTCGAGTCTTCAACGATCAAAAGCGATTGAGGAAACGCATGAGATGCTTTGTTCAGGCGGCGCTGGCCGCCATCGCGCTCGCGATCTCCGCCGCGGGGGCGCTTGCGGCCGAACCCATCAAGATCGGCGCCGTCCTTTCCGTGACCGGCCCCGCGGCCTTCCTCGGCGATCCCGAGCTCAAGACGCTGAAGATCTATGTCGACAAGACCAACGCCGAGGGCGGCGTTCTCGGCCGTCCGCTCGACCTCGTCAGCTATGACGACGGATCGGATGCGGCAAAGGCCAACAGCTTCGCCAGGCGCCTCATCGACGACGATCGCGTCGACGTCATCCTCGGCGGCACCACGACCGGCGCGACCATGGCGATGATCCCCCTGGTCGAGAAGGCCGAAATCCCGCTCATATCGCTGGCGGGCGGCGTCGTGATTGTCGAGCCGGCCCGGAAGTGGGTGTTCAAGGTGCCCCACAACGATCGCATGGCGGCCGAGCGCATTTTCCAGGACATGAAGAAACGCGGCCTGACCAAGGTTGCGCTCCTCTCCGAGACGTCCGGCTTCGGCCAGTCGGGCCGCAAGGAGTCGCTCGCCGCGGCGCCGAAGGCCGGCGTCGACATCGTCGCCGACGAGACCTACGGTCCGAAGGACACCGACGTCACGGCTCAGCTCACCAAGATCCGGGCCGTCGACGGCGTCCAGGCGATTCTCGTTTTCGGCCTGGGCGAGGGTCCGGCGGTCGTGATTAAGGACATCGCGCAGCTCGGCGTCAAGCTGCCGATCTATCAGTCGCACGGCGTGGCGAGCGAACAATTCATCCGGCTTGCCGGCTCTGCGGCGGAGGGCGTTCGGTTGCCTGCGGCGGCGATCCTGGTCCCCGACCAGCTGCCGGATTCCGACCCGCAAAAGGCGGTCGAAAACGACTACGTCGCGCTTTACAAGAGCAAGACCGGCGAGGACGTCTCCACCTTCGGCGGTCACGCGGCCGACGCGTTCAATATCTGGAAGGCGGCGGTCGAGAGGGCGGGCTCCACGGACAAGGCGAAGGTGCGCGACGAAATCGAGAAGACCGCGGGTTTCGCCGGAACCGGCGGCGTCGTCACGATGTCGCCTGAAGATCATCTCGGCCTGAAGACCGAGGCCTTCCACATGATCGAGATCCACGACGGCAAGTGGAAGCTCATCGAATGACGCCTTCAGCGAGGTCGAGGCCCGCGAGGCCTCGCCTCGTCTCCTACGAGCGGCTCTCTCCCCGTGCCCCAGCTTCTGCAATATCTCATCACTGGCCTGACTGTCGGCGCGACTTACGCGCTGGCGGGCTTAGGCTTTTCGATCGTCTACAACGCCTCCCACGTTATCAATTTCGCCCAGGGCGAGTTCATCATGCTGGGCGGCATGATCGCCGCGGCGCTCGCTTCGGCCGGCGCGCCGCTCGTTGTCGCGGTTCCCGCTGCGATCGTCGCGACGGCGTTCATCGGCTACGGCGTCGCAAGGCTCGCAATCCAACCGGCGCGCGACGCGGACGTCACGACGCTCATCATCATCACCATCGGGGTCTCGATGGTGCTGAGAGGCGGGGTGGAGGCGACGCTCGGCAAGGGCGCGCACACGCTGCCGCCCTTCTCCGGGGAGCGGCCGATCCAGATTGCCGGCGCCGCACTCTTGCCCCAGAGCGTCTGGGTGGTCGCGGCGACGCTCGCGGTCGTGGCGGCTCTTGCCTGGTTCTTCGAGCGCACCCGGATCGGCAAGGGCATGCTGGCGACCGCCACCAATCGGCTCGCGGCCGAACTCGTCGGCGTCGATGTCAGGCGAGTCGTCTCGCTGAGCTTCGTCCTGTCGGCCGCCATCGGCGCGATCGGCGGCGCGCTGATAGCGCCGATCGCCAACACGTCTTACGACGCCGGGATCATGCTCGGCCTGAAGGGCTTCGTCGCCGCGACGCTCGGCGGACTCGGCTCGGGCGTCGGCGCGGTCGCGGGCGGGATCGCCCTCGGACTGATGGAGAGCCTGACGGCGGGCTACGTATCCTCCGCCTACAAGGACGCCGCCGCCTTCGTCGTCGTGCTTCTCATCCTCGTCGTTCGCCCGCGCGGAATGTTTGGCGCGGCGACAGCGACCCGGGTCTGACCGTTCATGACCACGGCTGAACCCCTGACGCAACAACCGAGCCGGGGTCGGTCGCGAACCGCGCCGCTCCTCGTCTTCGCGCTGGCGCTTGCGGCGCTTCCGCTTGTCCTTCCGAACGCCTACTACGCGGACGTCGCGATCCGCGTCGCCATCAATGCGACCGTCGCGATCGCGCTCAACCTGCTGATCGGCTACACCGGCCAGATCAGCCTCGGCCACGCCGCCTTTTTCGGGCTTGGCGCCTACGGTTCGGCGATCCTCGCCTCGCGTTTCGACTGGCCGCCGGCGGCTGCGCTCGCGGCAAGCGCGGCCATGATCGGCGGGTTTGCCTATGGCTTGGCCCGCGTCATTCTTCGTCTCGAGGGCCACTACCTCGCCATGGCGACACTTGGCGTCGGCGTGATCGCTACGATTGCGCTGACCAACGAGACGGGGCTGACCGGCGGCCCCGATGGCATGTCGTCGCCGGATTTCACTCTTTTCGGATTCACGGTTTCCGGCGAGAGACAGTGGTGCTGGCTGTTCATGGCTATCCTGGTCGCCGCGCTCTGGCTCGCCGCCAATCTTGTCGACAGCCCGGCAGGACGCGCGCTCCGGGCGCTCAGAGGTTCGGAAACGGCGGCCCGCACCCTCGGCGTCGACGCGGCGTCGTTCAAGGCGCGCGTCTTCACCCTGTCTGCGATTGCGACCGCGGCCATGGGCTCCCTCTACGCCCACTACGTCGGCTTCATCACGCCCTCGCTCGCCGCCTTCCCGAAATCGATCGAGCTCGTGACCATGGTGGTGGTCGGCGGCATGGCGTCGATCTGGGGCTCCGTCTTGGGCGCGGCGCTGTTCTCGCTGGCGCCGGAGCTGCTCGCGCGCTTTGAAGGCTATGAGACGATCGGGTTCGGCGTCATCCTGGTGGCGACGATGATCTTCCTGCCGCGGGGGATTGCGCCGAGCCTCGCCGCGCGGTTTCGGCGAAAGGACTCTTGACCATGTTGCGGGTCGAGAACCTGACCAAGAGCTTCGGCGGCGTCGCAGCCGTCTCGCAGGTCAGTTTCGATGTCGCCGAAGGCGCGATTCACGCGGTTATCGGCCCCAACGGCGCCGGCAAG
>NZ_JBKQOT010000221.1:0-12084 GCF_052145395.1 Roseiarcus sp. | reverse complement strand
ATTCGCTCTCCGCGCGACCATTCAGAGCATCGCATCGAGTTTTCGCACCGTCTGCAAGATTTTTGCACCACGAATCGACGTAAACGAAATGAATAGGTTACGCGGTGCAGAATTCAGGTGCATAAAGCTCCGCTTGCCCCCCAACTTTTCCCGTCCGTGGACGCGGTCCGCAATGTCGGCTCAACGTCGATTCGCGCCGTCCAAGTGCTTGGAACGAGTGTTGCGCATCGAGTCGAGCTGATGCGTTCGAAATTTGCTTCAGGGACGTTCGCTCCCGGCGCTTGGCGCGGCAGGAAGAATGACTCCGGCGTCCCTATACGTCGTGGGTATCTACGTTAACCGGATAGGCACGGGATGAATATAAGTTCGACCCCCGCCGTCATTGCGAGGACCGTGAGCGACGAAGCAATCGATGCCGCCGCTGCGCCCTGCGGCATGGATTGCTTCGCTCCGCTCGCAATGACGGCGAGGACTCGACCCGACTTCATCCCACGCTAAATCTCGAACTCGATGCCGATCTCCATGACCTGCGCGCTCGGGAGATTGAAATAGGCGTCGGGACGCTGGGCGTTGCGGTGCATGAAGGCGAAGATCGCCTCGCGCCAGCGCGGCAGCCCAGGCCGCTTGCCGAGCGGGATGATCGTTTCGTGGCCGGTGAAATAGACCGCCTGGCTCAGATCGAATTTCTCGATCTTCCCGCGCGCCATTGCGTCGGCGAGACCTTGCGGCACGTCCGGCTGCTCCATGAAGCCAAAGCGCAGTTCGGCCCGCGTGAGCCCGGCGTCGATCGGGACGACCTTGATCCGGTCGTGATCCTGCGCGTGCGGCGTCTCGGTCATTTCAACCGCGACCAGCAGAACATTCCGGTGCAGCGTCCGGTTGAAGTTGACGTTGTGCGACAGCGCGAGCGGCACGCCCTTGGCCATGCGGCCCATGACGATGGCGGTCCCGTCAATGCGGATCGGCGGGTTGACGAGCAGCCGTTCGATGAAATCCTGCGTGCGCTCACGGATGTTGACCCGCAACGCGTCCAGGACCTGTGTGCCCTTTCGCCAGGTCAGCATGAGGAAGGCGATCGCAAAGGCGATCATGAGCGGGAACCAGCCGCCGTCGAGAAGCTTGGTCGAGGTCGATGCGAAGAACAAAAGGTCGAGCGCGAGCAGGCTTCCGTTGACAGCATAGACGATCAGCGGATTGAACTTCCAGTGCAGCGCCACGTAGGTCGCCATCAGCGTGGTGATCACCATGAGCAGCGAAACCGCGATGCCATAGGCGCCGGCGAGCGCGTCCGATGAGCCGAAGCCGAGGACCGCCGCAATCGTGCCGGACGCCAGCGCCCAGTTGACGAACGGCACGTAGATCTGACCGATCTCGCGGCCCTCCGTGTGGACGACCGTCATGCGCGGAAGGAAGCCGAGATTGATCGCCTGCTGTGTCAACGAATAGGCGCCCGAGATGATCGATTGCGAGGCGATCACGGTCGCGACCGCCGCGAGTACGACCAACGGGTAATGCGCCCACTGCGGCGCAAGCGCGTAGAATGGGCTGTCGAGCACCTCCGGGGAGTTGGGCTCGGCGAGCAAAAGCCCGCCCTGGCCGAAATAGCTCAGCGTCAGCGCCGGCAGCGCCACGCCGAACCATGCGACCCGGATCGGCAGCGGCCCGAAATGGCCCATGTCGGCGTAGAAGGCTTCGCCGCCCGTCACCGCGAGAAAGGCGCCGCCGATGACGACGAAGGCGAGCGGCCCGGCGCTCCAGAGATAGGTCACGGCCGGAATGGGGCTGAGCGCGGCGAGCACGGCCGGCGACCGGATGATCCCGCCGACGCCGAGCATGCCTGCAATGATGAACCAGGTGAGCATGACGGGGCCGAAAATGCCGCCGAGCCAGGACGTGCCGTTGCGCTGGATGATGAAGAGGCCCGCGAGAATCACGACCGTCAGGGGCACGACAAAGTGCTCCATCTGCGGAGCGTAGATCTTGAGGCCCTCGATGGCGGACAGAACCGAGATCGCCGGCGTGATCGTGCCGTCGCCGTAGAGGAGCGTCGCCCCGATGAGGCCGACCACCAACAGCGCGGCGCGGCGGCGGTTCTGTTTGACCCTGCGCGGGCTGACGAGCGCCAGCAGGGCCAGAATGCCGCCCTCGCCGTGGTTGTCGGCCCGCATGATCAAAGTCGCGTATTTGAGCGAGATGACGACGATGAGCGACCAGAAGATCAGCGAGACGATACCGAGCACGGCCTCCGGCGTAATCTGGCCGTCCGGGCTCGCCGCCTTCGCGGCGGTGTTGAGGGTGTAGAGCGGGCTCGTGCCGATGTCGCCGAAAACGACGCCCATGCAGGCGAGCGCGGCCCACCCCACCGAACGGCCCTTGTCCTCGTGTGGAATGGCTCCCAGCTTCGCCGTCGCACTCATCGCGAGCGCCTTGTTCTTGTCGGGCGTCTCTTATGGCCGCAGCGGCCCCGCCCGAGCGGTCGCATGACGGCGTAGGACTCTGCGTTCCCGTCGTCAACGCGCGGGAGTCGGGCAATTTGACGCGGGGCCTGACGCTCTCCGCTTCGAGCTTCTTCGAGAAGCGCCCCTGCGGCGCTGCTTTAACGGCTACGGCGGGCGCGAATCCGCGCCCTTCTCGTCCGTCGCCCCCCGCGTCCTGCGGCCGCCGAGCTCGATGATCTCGTTGGTGATCTCCTCCTGCCGGAGCTGACGGGAGCGGGCGATCAGTTCGTCGAGCATCTTGGCGACATTGGTCTTGGCGGCGGACATCGCCCGCATGCGCGCCTCGTTCTCGGCGGCGAGCGACAGGGTCAGCGCCTCGCACAGCTCGGCGAAGACGTATTCCTGGGCGAGTTCGGCGAGCAGGACCTGGGGGGGCAGGGAAATGATCGGCTGCCGCATCGTCCGCGCAGGAGGAAAGCGGGCGAAGTCGAACGGGGCGAGCGCGCGGTCGACGACCTCGATCTCGCCCAGCGACGGCGTGGCGTGGACAATGTTGACCCGCGTCGCCTGGCCCGAGCCGAGGCGGCGGTAGAGCTGCTCAGTCACCCGGTCGGCGAGCGCGCCGACCTCGTCGACATGGGCGACCATCGGCCGGCTCCAGCCGACCAAAAGGCCGCGTTCGTCGGCCGCGATCAGCCCGCGCGCGCCGAGCAGAAGAAGCTCGCTGCGGCGGGCGCCGTCCCGCTTGAGCACGCGCTCGGCGACGTCGAGCACGCGCCGGTTGAAGACGCCGGCGAAACCCTGCTCGGCGCACAGCGCGATCACGAGATGGCCGCCGCGACCGTCGCGCGGTCCGACAGGCGGGCCGCCGTCGTCGACGAGCCCCAGCGCCTGCCCGATCGCCGACCCGACGGTGGCGGCGTAGGCGCGCACCCCTTCCAAGCGCTCACGCGCCTCACGCGCCCGCGCCGCGGCGATGCCGCGCATGGCGCCAATCACCGACGACAGTTGCCTGACCGAGCGAATCCGCGCGACGACGTCGCTGAGCCGTTCGGTCATGGACCGGCTCCCGCCCCGACGAGCGCGCGCACGGCCTCGACGAGCTTCGCCCGCGCCGCGTCGTCGCAAGTTCCCTTGGTCATGACCGGCGACACGGCGTCGGGCGCGAGCGCGTCGAGTTGCGCCGCGATCCGCGTCCGGGCCTCGGCGATCTTGGCGACCGGCGCCGAATCGAACACGCCGTCCGCGAGCGCGTCGAGCAGCGCGACCTGGTCGACGAGGCGCAGCGTGGCGAAGCGCGGCTGGGCGAGCAGCGCGCGGATGCGCTCACCGCGTGCGATGGTGGCCTTCACCCGCTGATCCGTGATGCCGCCAAAACGGGTGAACATTTCGAGCTCGAGGAACTGCGAATAGTCGAGCCTCAGCCGCCCGGAAGCGGCGCGCAAAGCCGGCGCCTGCGCCTTGCCGCCGACACGGCTCACCGAGAGGCCGACATCCACCGCCGGGCGCTGGTTGGCCGCGAACAGCCGCGAATCGAGCACGATCTGCCCGTCGGTGATCGAGATGAGGTTGGTCGGGATGAAAGCCGAGAGATTCCCGGCGTCTGTCTCGGCGATCGGCAGCGCGGTTAGCGACCCGCCGCCGAGCTCCGGCGCAAGCTTCGCTGCGCGTTCGAGCAGGCGGGCGTGGACGTAGAAAATGTCGCCCGGAAAAGCCTCGCGTCCCGGCGGCTCGTGGGTGAGCAGCGCGAGCTCGCGGTGCGTCGCGGCGTGTTTGCTCAGATCGTCGACGACGACCAGCGCGTGGCCGCCCTTGTCGCGAAAATATTCCGCGATGGTGAAGCCCGCGAACGGCGCGATCCATTGCAGCGCCGCCGAAGAAGCGGCCGACGCGATGACGAACACGCAGCGTTCCGGCGCGCCCATCGCCTTGACGGACTCGACGACGCGCTCGACCGCGGTCGCCCGCTGGCCGACCGCGACATAGACGCAGATCATGTCCGAGCGCTTTTGGTTGATGATCGTATCGACGGCGATAGCGGTCTTGCCGGTCGCGCGGTCGCCGATGATCAGCTCGCGCTGGCCGCGGCCGAGCGCGAAGAGCGCATCGACCACCAGCACGCCGGTGGCGACGGGCTGCTCGACGAGGGCGCGGTCGATGATCGCCGGCGCGGGACGCTCGATCGGATGAAAGGCTTCGGCTGGGATCGGCTCGTCGCGATCGAGCGGGCGCCCGAGCGGGTCGACGATGCGCCCGAGCAGACCCGGACCGACCGGGACCTGCGCGACCTCGCCGGTCGCGCTGACCAGTGAGCCGACGCCGATCGCCTCGGCCTCGTCGAAGATCGTCGCGTTGATCGCGTTCGCTTCCAGTGACAGCGCATAGCCCATCCGGCCGCCTTCGAAGCGAAGCAGTTCGCCGAGCCGCGCCTCGGGAAGGCCGGACACCCGGGCGACGCCGTCGGCGATCTGCTCGACTCGCCCGACCGACTGCGCCTCGGCCTTGAGATCGACGCGCTTCAGCGCGTCGCGCTCGGCAGCGAGCCAGCGTGCGCCGTCAACGATGGACGCCGTCATGGCGGGTCAACTCCTCGACGATGCGTTTGAGGTCTTCGCGAAAGCTGTTGCGGACGACCGCGTGCGGCGTCTCGATCTCGAGCCCGGCGATCACTGCGGGATCGACCGTGACGGCGAAATCGACCGGGCGCCCGAGCGCGCGGGCGAAGGCGTCACGGCAGGATTGGGCTTCCGCCGGCGTCAACGGCCGGGGCGCCGTGAGCCTCGGCGCATCGCCCGCTCCGAAGCCGTCGCGGCTCGCGTCCGGCAAGGACGCCAGCGCTTTGGCAAGACCGTCGATAAAGCCGTCCACGCGCGCCGAATCCGGCAGGCGCTCCATGAGCTTGCCGGCGACGTCGACCGCGAGGCGCGCCGAGCGGTCGGAGGCGGCCGCCTCCTCGGCGGCGCGCGCCCAGCGCATTTCCGTTTCCGCCGACGCGCGCACCTGGTCGGCGTCCTCTCTGGCGGCGGCGAGCGCCGCCTCGCGCTGGGCGTTGGCGTCCTCCGCCGCCTTGCGCAGCACGGCGTCGCGGGCGGCGGCGATCTTGTCGCTCTCGGCCTCGGCGGCCTTATGCGCCGCGATCGCCCTCGCCTTCTCCGCCTCGGCGTCGCCGAGCACCTTCGCCGCAGCCGCCTGGCGCTCCTCCATGACCGCGATCACCGGACGAAACAGGAATCGGGCGAGGATGGCGACGAGAATGAGGACGTTGATCGTCTGCAGGCCGAGCGTCCACCAGTCGATCCGCATGAGCCGCAGCCTACTTGACGAACGGATTGGCGAACAGCACCAAAAGGGCGATGACGAGGCAGTAGATCGCCATCGTCTCGATCATGGCGAGGCCGACGAACAGCGTGCGCGAGATCGTGCCGGCCGCCTCCGGCTGACGGGCGATCGCATCCATCGCCGAAGCGACCGCCATGCCCTCGCCGATCCCCGGCCCGATCGCGCCGAGGCCCACGGCCAGCGCGGCGGAGAAGATGCTGACAGCTTGGATGAGGTCGTTCACGGCTTCGACTCCGATGAAGCGCTGGGCTTGCGGCGCTCGCCGACCGCGGCGCCGATGAAGACGGTCGCGAGGATCGCGAAAATGTAGGCCTGCACGGCGCCGGTGAGCAGATCGAGCGCCATCAGCGGGATCGGCACCAATAGGCCCGCCAGCGCCAGAATGATGCCGATGATGAACACGCCGGCCATCACGTTGCCGAACAGGCGCACGATCAGGGAAAAGGTCCGGGTGAACTGCTCGACGATGTTGAGCGGGATCATCACCCAGGTCGGCTCGGCGTAGGTCGCCAGGTAGCCCCCGAGCCCGCGGACGCGGATTCCCCAGCCGATGGTCGCGACGAAGATGATCAGCGCCATCGCGGCATCCGTCTCGATGTGCGCCGTCGCCGGCTCGATTCCCGGAATGAGCGACGACCAGTTCGAAACGAGCGTGAACAGGAAGATCGAGCCGATTAGGGCGCGGAACGGCGCCGGATCGGTCTGCATCGTCTCTCGGATCTGGCTGTCGACGGTCGAGACAACCAGTTCGAGCAGCGTTTGGCCCTTCGAGGGAATGAGCGCGAGCCGCCGGGTCGCCAACGCCGAGCCGACGCCGAGCAAAGCGATGACCGCCCACGAGACGACCACCGGCTCGGTGATCCCGACCGGGCCGACATGAAACAGCGGCTCGAGGGTCAGCGGAGACTTCACGCGAGCCTCCGGTAGTGACGCGTCAGAATGAGGCGCACGACCAACACGCCGGCCGCCGCGGCGAGGAAGAGGTTTGCTCACTGCCGGGCGATCAGGACGAGGGCGATCGCGAGCAGCGCGAATCGCAGGCCCTGCAGCGCCACGCCGAGGCCGGTCTGGCCTTCGCGCATCAGCGCGACGCTCCCCCACAGCGACAGGAAATGCGCGGCCCCGAGCGCTGCGCCGAGCGCGAATGCGCCGGCAATGTGGACGGTGGTCATTGCCGGTGCATCCATCGCCATGCGGTCCACATGCCGGCGACTGCGCCGAGCATGATCAGCGGCGCGGTGAAGAAGATTCCCGACTTGAAGGTCCCGTCGAGCCAGCGGCCGACGACGACGCCGACCAGAATGGGCGCGACGATCGCCCAGCCGAGCACGCCGATCTGGCCGAGGCGCGTGGCGATCGTCGGCTCGCGGTCCTCGCGGAACTTGCGGTCGCGTTCGGCCGCGACCCGGGCCGCGTCCTGCATCCTGCCGTTGCGGGGGTCGAGCGGGGCGATCATGGCGCGGCCTCGCCGGTGAAAGGCGGGTTTCCGTCGCCGAGCGCACGGCCGTCGCCGCGCAGGTAGCGCATGAGCTGGCGCAGCGCGCGGGCGTGCAGCCGCGTCTGCTCGACCTTGGCGCGGCGGTCGGCGTCGAGATCGGCGGCGCGCTCAGCCGCGACGTCGGCCTGGAGCGCGTCGAGGTCGTCTCCCAGAGTCCCGCGGCGGCAGGCGACCGCGACCCGGTTTCCGCCGGTGATCGTCAGCACCCCGCCGCTCAGCGCGCAGTAGCGCGTCGGCTGGTTCTCGCGCGTCCAGCGCAAGACCGAGGGAGGCAGGACCGTCAGAAGGTCGGCGTGTCCCGGCAGGACCCCGAAGGCGCCGCTTTCGTCCTCCGCGCGCAGCGACCGGACGTCGTCGACGTCGACGATGAGCGCAGAAGGCGTCGCGATCGTCAGGCGAATGGCGCTCATGACGCGGCCTCGGCAGGCTTGCGGTCGGCGGCGCGCGCGGCGTCCTCCTTCTCGCGCGCTTCGTCGAGGTCGCCCACCATGTAGAGGGAGCCTTCGCGCCACTCGTCGCAGTCGCCGTTGAGGATCGCCTTGCAGCCCTGAACCGTGTCGGCCACCTTGACCGAACGGCCCGGGACCCCTGTGAAGGCCTCGGTCACGGCGAAGGGCTGGCTGAGAAACCGCTGAAGACGACGGGCGCGCTCGACGATCTTGCGGTCCTCGGCGCCGAGCTCCTCCATGCCGAGCAGCGCGATCACGTCCTGCAGCTCGCGATAGTGCTCGATCGCCCGGCGGGTCTCCGTCGCCACCGCGACATGCTCCTCCCCGACCACCAGCGGGTCGAGCAGAATCGAGGACGAGGCGATCGGATCGACCGCCGGATACATGCCCTCGGCCGCCATGCCGCGCGACAGCACCACCATGCTGTCGACATGGGCCGCGATCGTGGTGACGGCGGGGTCGGTGAAATCGTCGGCCGGCACGTAGACCGCCTCGATCGCCGTGACCGAGGCGTCGCCGACCGAGGCGATGCGCTCCTGCAACGCGGCGACCTCGTCGGCAAGCGTCGGCTGATAGCCGACGCTCGACGGCGCGCGTCCGAGCAGGCCGGACACCTCGGCGCCCGCCTGGACAAAGCGGAACACGTTGTCCATCAAAAGGAGCACGTTCTGGCGCCGCACATCGCGGAAATATTCGGCGACGGTCATGGCGGTCATCGGCACGCGCCAGCGCGCGCCGGGCGGCTCGTTCATCTGGCCGTAGACGAGCGCGGTGCGTGCGAGCACGCCGGACTCGGTCATGTCGAGCAGCATCTCGTGCCCCTCGCGCGAGCGCTCGCCGACGCCGGCGAAGACCGAGATCCCCTTGTAGCTCTCGACCATGGCGTGGATCAGCTCCATCACCAGCACCGTCTTGCCCACCCCCGCCCCGCCGAACATCGCCGCCTTGCCGCCTTGCGCGAGCGGCGCAAGCAGGTCGATCACCTTGACGCCGGTGGCGAAGAGTTTCGTCGTTCCGGTCTGGGCGGAGAACGCCGGCGGCTTGCGGTGGATCGGCCAGCGGGGCGCGTCGGCGGGCAGCGGGGGGCCCCGGTCGCCGATGCGGCCGAGCACGTCCATGAGGCGTCCGAGCGTCGCCTCGCCGACTGGGACGGAAACGGGACCGCCGGCGCCGTGCGCCTTGTCGCCCCTTCTCAGGCCGTTCGTCGGCTCGAGCGCGATCGCGCGAGCGTTGCGGGCGTCGAGATGGGCCTGGATTTCCGCAACGACGACCCGGCCGTCCGAGTCAAGGATTTCGACCGCATCGTCGATCGGCGGCGGGCCGCCTTCGAAATCCAGGTCGATCACGGCGCCGTGGATTGCGGCCACCCTGCCCTCGCCCCGCTCATCAGCCATCGAACTCGCTCCTGCGTCGGGGGCGAATGCGAATCTCGCATGGCCTCCGGCGCCGCGCAAAGCGACATCGAGTCGCGGAGGGAATCTCTTAATCCGTATTTAAAACCGGCTTTTGTTGACATTTCGGGGATTTCGACTATGTGAGGCGGGGTCGAGAGCAAAGCAAGGCTCCGGCATGGCGTTGGCGACGCGCTTCGCGCCCACGCTGGACGCGAGAAAAAAACGCCACGGCCCCGCGAACGATCGCGCGGCTCTCGAAGCCTCCACCCCCCTGCGCGGATGAAAACCGTTCGCGCGATGCGAGACCCAATGAAGTTTAACGAACTCGGCCTGAGCGAAAAAGTGCTCAATGCCGTCGAAGCGGCGGGCTACGACACGCCGACGCCGATCCAGGCGCAAGCCATTCCCCACGCCCTGCGGGGCCGCGACGTCCTGGGCATCGCCCAGACCGGGACCGGCAAGACCGCCGCCTTCACCCTGCCGATGCTGTCGGCTCTTGAGCGCGGACGCGCCAAGGCCCGCATGCCCCGGACGCTTATCCTCGAGCCCACGCGCGAACTCGCCGCCCAGGTTGAGGAAGCCTTCGTCAAGTACGGCGTCAATCACAAGCTCAACGTCGCGCTGCTGATCGGCGGCGTGTCCGACGGCGAGCAGAAGAACAAGATCGACCGTGGCGCCGACGTCGTGATCGCCACGCCCGGCCGCCTTCTCGACCTCACCGAGCGCGGCGGCCTGCTGCTCACCGGCATCGAGATTCTGGTGATCGACGAAGCCGACCGGATGCTCGACATGGGGTTCATCCCGGACATCGAGCGCATCTGCAAGCTCGTGCCGTTCACGCGGCAGACCCTGTTCTTCTCGGCGACCATGCCGCCGGAAATCACCCGCCTCACCGAGGCGTTCCTGCACAATCCGGTGCGCATTGAGGTTTCCCGCGCGGCGACCACCGCCGAGAACATCACCCAGACGCTGGTGCCTTCGGGCGGCGCGCCGCACGACAAGCGCGCGACGCTTCGCCGCATCATCGGCGACGCGGACAATTTCAAGAACGCGCTTATCTTCTGCAACCGCAAGCGGGACGTGCAGGTGGTGTACCGCTCGCTCCAAAAGCACGGCCTGTCCGTCGACGCGCTCCACGGCGACCTCGACCAGCGGGCGCGCATGACGGCGCTCGACGCGTTCCGCGCCGGACAGGTGCAGTTACTGGTCTGCTCGGATGTGGCGGCGCGCGGCCTCGACATTCCGGACGTCAGCCACGTCATCAACTACGACGCGCCGCACCATTCCGAGGACTACGTCCACCGCATCGGCCGCACGGGCCGGGCGGGCAAGACCGGCCAGGCGCTGACCATCGTCACCCGCGCCGACACCAGGTCGATCGCCGAGATCGAGAAGCTGATCAATCGCAAGATCGACTGGCTGGAGGGCGCCGAGATGCCTGCCGAGGACGACGGTGGCGACGAGGGGCGTCATCATGATCGGCGCGGCAGACGTGGCGAGCGCGGCGGTCGGCATGGCGAGGAGCGGCCGGCCGGCGAGGTCCGGACCGAGCGTTCCGGCGAACGCGGAGGCGCCCGTCGGCATCGCGCCGAACGGCCGCATGAGGAGCGGGTTGCGCCGGAGCAGGCCCGCCCCAACGACCCCATTCCCGAGTCCCGCAGGCATCATCGCGCCGAGCGCCCGCAATCGGAGCGCCTCGCCGCTGAGCAGGAGCGCATCCGTGATCGGGCCGCCGCGCGCCACGTCTCCGGCGGCAGGGGGGGCCCGGTCCCGGGGCCGGGCGCAGCGCCCAGGCGCGAGCGACCGCACCGCGGCGACGACGAGCCGGTGATCGGCCTCGGCGACCATGTCCCGAGCTTCCTGTTGCGTCCGGTGCCGAAGCGGAACAAGACTCCGCAGGAACACGAGCCGGTCGCGGAGGACTGAACGTCGATTCCGGGGGCGGACCGGATGTTGAAGCTCGGGGTCCTGCGGGTTCTCGCCGCCTTCCTGTTCGGCCTTGCGATTCCCTTCGGGTTTTGGACGCTGAGCCGCGCGGTCGGACTGCCGCTCTTGATCGCCGCCGCCGTCGCGCTCGGCCTCGCTTACGGCGCGGTCAAGGCCGACAATCCCTGGTCCGGCGACGGGCTCGCCGGCAATCTGAGGCTCATGGGCGTCAGCGCCGCCGTGCTGGCGGCCTATGTCGGGCCGAGCGTCGTGGCGGCGCGTGCGATCGTCAAGCGTTTGTAGGAGCGGCCGGCGCGGTCAGCGACCGCGCGCTGCAGGGGCGCCACGTTTCGCATTCCGTTTGAAAGGCTTCGCCTTGGCCGCCGCGGCGCGCTTGCCGCTTCGAGTCCTAGTTCAGCAAAGCGGCGAAGCGTGTCGGCGTCGTCATAAGCCTCGGCCGGCAGTCGCCAGAATGACGTCAGCATCGGCTTGCCCTTGGCTTTGGTGATGAACGGCAACGATCCCGCGGCGGAGAACGCCGCTTCCGTCTCGCCATCGACTTTCAAAAACGCCTCGCCGTCCGTCTTGATCGCAAAGCAAAGCCCGTCGGCGTAAACGCCGTGGCCGCCGAACATGCGCTTCACGACGACCGCAGCGAATGGCTCGAACAATTCCTGGAGGCCGCCGGCATTCACGCCGACGCGTTCAACGCTTCGGGGCTTACCGGCGTGATCGCGACGCTCTCGCCGCAGCCGCAGGACGAGGTCTCGTTGGGGTTGTGGAACGAGAAGCTCGCGGAAAACTTGTCGACGGCGAAATCCATTTCGGCGCCAAGCAGGAACAGGATCGCCTTGGGGTCGATCAAGAGCCTGACGCCCTTCGCCTCCACCACCTCGTCGAGCGGCGAGACGTCGTCGGCCAATTCCATGGTGTAGGACATGCCGGCGCAGCCGCCGTTCTTCACCCCGACGCGCAGGCCGACGATCGGCTTTTGCGCGTTGGCGATGATCTCGTGGACCCGCGCCGCAGCCGCGTCGGTC
>NZ_JBKQOT010000220.1:0-3491 GCF_052145395.1 Roseiarcus sp. | reverse complement strand
GAGAACGTTGAGTGGCGTCATGCAACAGCGTCGAGATATCGGCGCCGCGATCGACATCGACCGCCGCATAGTGGACCTTGACAAGGAGCGCAAAACTCTCGGCGGGTAGATCGGCGATTCCGTCGAGGCCCTCCATCACGTAGATTTCCCAAGAGGGGCGATTGAGGTTGAGCGGACGCGCGTGGATGCGTGACGCCTGGATGCAGAATTCCCGCCAGTCGCCGGGCCTTGGCAGCGCGATGTGGCGAACATGATATTCGAGGTCGAAATTCTCGTCCTCGATCCAGTAGGGGAGGTTGAGGCCGAACGGCGTCGGCTGCAACTTGCTGCGAAAAATCGGCGATTGATCGAGCCGGCTTTCAACATGGGCGTAGGCTCTTGAAGCGCACCTTGCCGCCCGGCGCCGTCGACTGATCGTGGATCTTGATCAGGGTGATGTTGGAGTCAAAATGTGCCGCCTCCTTATGAACGAATTCGGCGTCGAGCGTCCCGAGCTGGCGCATCATGGGCGCTTCTCCCTTCCCGTTTGGCGACGACCGCGCGCCGACGGGAAATCCTCGGCGCGCGGCCTCAGCCGAAATTCATAGCGGGCGACGCGATCGTCACTTGTCGGCAGCGGTCGTCCGGACGACGTTCGTCCGCCTTTTCACGGCGGCCCGCTGCGGCGCGCTCGGCCGCTTAGCGGCCACGCGTTTTGTCGCAGCACCCCCCTTCACCGGCTTCGCCGCCTTGGGACGGGGCGCCGGCTCCGCGGCGGTCGCCGTCTTCGCGCTTACGGCGTTCGACAGCTTTTCCGCGCCGTTCGCGACAACGCCGGACACGTAGCGAAGCAGCTTCGCACCCTTGAGGCCCAGGGGCTCGACCGCCTCGACGCCGGTCTTCTTTAGGATTTCGGCGACCCGCTCGTTCGGTTCAGGAATCCGAGCGACCGTCTTCGCCGCACCGTCGAACACCTTGTCGACGGCGCCGTCCGCCGTGTTGGAGACCTTGACGACAGCGTCCTGGGCTCCGGCGAGAGCGTTCTTCACGGTCTTGCGCAAGCGCTTCGCGGTGCCGCTGGTGCGATCCGCTGTGGACGCGAGTTTCCCGCCTGCGGTCCCCAGAGCGTCCTTGACCTGTTGCGTGACATTGCCTTCGTATTTCGCGAGGCCGCCGATCGCCTCGTCGACCTTGGCGATTCCCTGAATGCCCCCTTCGCGCAGCGTGGCGTTCGCCGATTTTGCGGCGCGCTGGTAATTGCCGATGACGTCGAGCGCGACGGAACGAATCGTCTCGGTCTTTGGAGCCTTGGTCTTCATCTTCGAATCCGATCCTGTGTGACGATGGAGCGCATCGAGCGTCGGCGTCGAACAGGCGAGGCGCTATCCGAGAAACCGGAACCCGAGCTGACGCAGCAAAAATAGTCGAGTTTTTGTAGGGCTCGTAACTTAGCAAAACACGAAAATTGGGTTAAGAAGCCTAGAGATGGTCCGCGCGCAGGCACAGGCGCGCCGTCGCGCCAAAGGGAGGGGCAATGCTCATGTCGGGGCGATACGTCGCGTTGGCCGGACGCCGCCGATCGATGACGGCCGTTGTTCGCGTCGTGAGTTGTGATGGACCGGCGTCGTGAGCAGGATCGCGATTTCCCGCCGGCATCGCCTGACGCGTACGCGCGCCGTCAAAGTCGCGAATCGGGTCGCGGAAGATGTCGCCGCCGAATATGGAGTCGTGGCGACATGGATAGGAGACGTCGCCCACCTTCATGGACCGGGTCTTTCCGGCAGCCTGATGCTGGCGCGCAATCATCTTCATCTCGAACTCGAGCTCGGGTTTGTCACGACGCTGTTTCGCGAACAGATCGCGACGGTGATCGAGACCGAACTCGACAAGCTCCTCGAAGGCGAGGCCAAGGCCGCAAAGAAGATCGGTCGAACGCCGGGTGGCGACACGGAGAAGCGAAATCGGGAGAACGCGAAGCCGCCGGCGGAAAAGCTGCAGAAGGGCGCGCGAGGTCAACGCTGATGCGAAGGCGCAGGCGAACAGGGGGCGGAGCGTTCCGCGCGACAGGCGGCGGCGATCGTCTCGTCCATCCGATCACAGCAACATGAAGACCCGCGATCGCATTCTCGAAAAGGCGCTCGACCTGTTCAATCGGGAGGGGCTGGCGAAGATTTCGGCGAACCGAATCGCCTCCGAGATGGGCATCAGCCCGGGCAATCTCTACTACCACTTCAACAACAAGACGCTGCTCGTCGAGGCCCTGTTCCGCCGCCTGGAAGGCGAACTGGCGCCGCTCGTGGCCACTTTCGCTTCCGTGACCGCGTTGGACGATGTCTGGGTCACCCTGCACGCGGCATTCGGCACGATGGAAAAATATCGATTCGTCTATTCCGACATCGATTATCGGACGCGCGAATATGAGCGTCTCGGCAAGCGCATCAAGAAGACTACCGAGGGCGCTATCAACGCGATCCGGCGGATGTGCGGCAACCTTGCCAACTCGGGAGTCATCGTCGCGGACGATGCGGACCTCGACAGCCTGGCGTTTCATATCGTATTCACCGCAACTTGCTGGAGCACGTTCGTCAAACTGATGCCGGTCAAGAGCCCAGACGAGATCGCCGCGGGTCTCGCCGCCTATCATGTCCTGTCGCTGCTGAGCCCGTATCTCGCGCCGGAAGCGCGGCCCTACATGGACTACTTGCAAGGAAAGTACCTGAAGTTGGGGCCGCTCCGCGCGCGTTGAACGATCGCTTTGCGGCTCATGGCGGCGCGCCGTCTCGAGGCAGGAGATTGCGCTGGACGAAAGGGGTCACAACCTCGTGGAATAGCTCGACAAATGCATCGACTTCGGCGAGCGGCCCGATAGGGTCGACCCATTTCCGTCGCGACGGTGCCGACCTGTGAACGGACACCGCGTACGGAACCTAGGGAGGCAGGCATGACATCGGCGCTGCGCTCGAAAACCAAGTCCACCGCGCCCGGCAAGACGCGCCCCGCAAAGTCGCCCGCGGCGCCGGCGAAAGCAACGGAGCCTTCGGCCCTCATGCGCATCGCCCATGAATTGCGGTCCTACGCCGACTCGGCGCTTGGCCTCGCCGAAGGCGCAACCGAGATGACGATCGCCGCCGCCAGAAGCATGGGGCGCGGTCCGCAGCAGAAGGCGGCGATCGGCAGGGGACGCGCTTCGTCTACGAATATGATCTGAACGTTCCTTGGCGGCACGAAATCCGGCTCGAAGAATGTTTGGAGCCCATCTCCGAGCGAAGCTATCCGTTTTGCGTTTTGCGTGGATGGCCACGAGGCCTGCCCGCCTGAGGATTGTGGCGGACTCTCAGGCTATCTCACCCAGCGCGAGGCTTGGCATTCCATGGACGCCCTCGATGATCTCGGCGTCAGGGCCGAAATCATCGATAAAGCCGTGATCGAGGGGCGCCGACAGGTTCTCGACGACGCGAATACGCGCTCGCAGCTCGAAGAAGCCGTTGAACGAGCGGAGGAGCGCGAACTTT
>NZ_JBKQOT010000219.1:0-3215 GCF_052145395.1 Roseiarcus sp. | reverse complement strand
GGCTTGAACGAGGAGCCGGGCTGCCGCTGCGCCTGGGTTGCGCGGTTGAACTCCGATTCATCGAACGAGAAGCCCCCAACCATAGCCAGCACCCGGCCGGTGAACGGATCCATCGCCACGCAGGCGCCGCTGACCTCCGGAATCTGGCGCAAGCGATATTCGCCGGCGCGACCGGCGATCGGCTCGACGTAGAAGACGTCGCCCGCCTTGACGAGCGACTTCGGCGAGCGGCCGGTCCAGCGATAGCCGTCGGGCGTCACCGAGCCCGTCTGCCGGTCCTGCACGACCGCGCCGGACTTGTCATGCTCGGGCTGGAGCCCGATGCGGATCGACGGGCCGCTGACGTCGAGGGCGACCGCGAGCTGCCACGGCTTGATGTCGCCGTAGGCCGGAATGTCCGCCAGCGGCATGCCCCAGTCCTGGCCGAGATCGATGCTCTTCAGCTCCCCGTGCCAGCCGTGCGCCTCGTCGTAGCGCACGAGCCCGTCGACCAGGGCCTTGCGCGCCATCAGCTGGATCTTCGGATCGAGGGTCGTGCGCACCGAAAGGCCGCCCTCGTACAGCTTCTGTTCGCCGTAGCGCTCGGAGAGCTCCCGCCGCACTTCCTCGGCGAAGAAGCCGGCCGCAATGGTGTTGGGCGTCAGCACGCGCGGATTGACGTTGAGCGGCTCCTCCCGCGCCTGACGGGCCTGCTCGGCAGTGATGTAGCCATCTTCCGCCATGCGGCCGATGACGTAATTGCGGCGCTCCACGGCGCGGTCGTGATTGCGGAACGGATTGAGGGCGCTCGGCTCTTTCGGCAGCGCCGCCAGATAGGCGGCCTCGGCGATGGTCAGCTCATGGACAGACTTG
Source organism: Roseiarcus sp. (assembly GCF_052145395.1). NCBI lineage: Bacteria > Pseudomonadati > Pseudomonadota > Alphaproteobacteria > Hyphomicrobiales > Roseiarcaceae > Roseiarcus > Roseiarcus sp. Next base: position 2,363 of record NZ_JBKQOT010000219.1, on the reverse strand, counting down.
TCGAAATAGTTGAGCGCGGCCGCCGCGACGCCGTAGTTCGACAGGCCGAGGTAGATCTCGTTGAGATAGAGTTCGAGGATCTTTTCTTTGGGATAGGCGGACTCGATGCGCACGCTGAGCAGGATCTCTCGGATCTTGCGGTCGAAGGTGCGGTCGGAGTTCAACAGGAAGTTCTTCGCCACCTGCTGGGTGATGGTCGAGGCGCCCTGGACATGGCGCGAGCCCTGCAGGAAGACGATTCCGGCGCGCAGGATACCCTCCGGATCGAAGCCGCCGTGCGAGTAGAAGTTCTTGTCCTCGGCGGAGATGAAGGCTTCCTTGACGAGGTCGGGAATCGCTGAGGATGGGAGGTAGAGCCGGCGCTCGCGCGAATATTCCGCCAGCAGGCTGCCGTCGGCGGCATGGACGCGGGTCATGACCGGCGGCTCGTAATTCTTGAGCTGGCTGTAGTCCGGCAGGTCCTGCTCGTACTTCCAGATGACCGCCGCGAGCGTCGCGGCCGCGACGACGAAGACGATCGCCCCGGTCGCGAAAATAAATCCGAGTAGGCGAACTATCCCGCGCATCGTGCCAACATAACCTTCCTAGCGCCCGCTGGCGAGCGCGCATGCCCCGAGACGAACGGACTCTGCGCCGGCGGCGGCGGCGCATCGATCTTCCGGCGCGCCCACCGCTTGCCCCAGCCGCGCCATCGGACGCCTTATGCTCCGAATTCGAGCAGGCCCCCAATCCTTCGCGAGTGCGGCGAATCTATGATGGCGCGTCCCGCCGCCGGCCTGAACGGCTGCTGGGCTTGGTATGCACGGACGCCAAGTTTCATCACCGGGTGGGTGCGGCGTGGTCCGCGCCGAACGCCACGCCGGGCGTCCCGGCAGCGTCCTCCGTTGCGCCGGAGCCGGCGAAAAACGCATCGATGGCCTTGGTCATGGCAGCGGCGGTCCGGGTTCGCCACTCAGGAGATTCCAGCGCGGCGACATCCTGAGCGTTGGAGAGGTAGCCGAGTTCGATCAGGACCGAGGGAAATTCCGGCGCCTTCAGCACGACGAAACCCGCCGACCGTTCGGGATTGTGGTTGAGCCGGGTCGCGTCGCGCAAATCCTCCACCAGAGTGCGCGAAAAGAGATGGGAATAAGCGCGCGTCTCGCGGCGCTTCAGGTCGAACAGGATGTCCGCGACGCCGGGATCATCCTCAGCAGCCTTGGCCTTGGTCGGGTCCCGATCGGCAGCGTTCTCGTGCGCGGCGATCCTCGCCGCTTCGGCGTCGGACGCCCGGTCCGCAACCGTATAGACGGTCGAGCCGCTGACGCCCGCGACGTCGCTCAGCGTGTCGGCGTGGATCGACACGAAAAGGGCAGCGTCGGCGTCCCGCGCGAAATCCACGCGACTGTCGAGGTCGACATATTGGTCGCCGTCGCGCGTCATCAGCACCTTGTATCGCCCGGTCGCCTCGAGTTGGCGCTTCAGTTCGACGCAGAACGCGAAAGCGAGCGTTTTTTCCATGGCCCCGCCGACGCCGTGAGCGCCGCCGTCGATCCCGCCGTGCCCCGGGTCCAGCACGATGACCGGCGCCGCGGACCCCATCGCGCCGCCAGGGCTGGCCGCGGGGGCGTCCGGAGTCGCTGCGGCCGACGCCGCGAAGGCGGCATCGTCGCAGGGCTTGACGTCGATCGTCAGCCGGGATGGCTCCGCGCTGGCGACGATCGGCTTCGTCGTGACTCCGACGGGACAGGCCCGACGAGAAAGATCGATGACGATCCGTGACTTGCCCGGCGCCAGCAGACCGAAACGGAACGCCTTGATGAGCGCGGGCGCGCTCGCCGCATCCGGCTGTGCAACGCCGGGATCGAGCTGGAATCCGACCTCGGGCAGGTCGACGACGATCCGGTCGGGCGAGGCAAGGGTATGTGCGCGGGCGTCGACCGGCCGCGAAAGGTCGAACGTCAGCACCGCGGCGCCCGCATCCTGAACCAGCTTCACCCCGACCGCGACGGGTCGTGCGGCCCCCTCGGCCGCCGAGGGCTTCGGCGTCGCGGCCAGCAACGCGAAAACAGCCGCGGCGGCGAAGGGTCTTGCCGGCCCCATGCGCTCTCCTGCCCGTCCTTCCTTCTGGTCCATAGCGCCACTCGCCAGGACTTGGCAAACGCGCCCGGAGGCGGGTCATCCGCCGCCAAGGAAACCGCCGGATTGAGCGCGCGGAAGGTTTCCGATTGGTAAATCTCATATCCCGCTTCGCGGCGGTTCTTGGTCGCAGTCCGCAGCCGGCCGCGCCAATGGGAAAAAACTTGCCAAGCCAACCTGCGCCCCCTATGTAGAAGTCGTTACGAATCCGGAACGAATCCGCGAGGCCGCCCGCTGGAAGGTGA